>JAJXWE010000160.1 GCA_021781775.1 Pseudomonadota bacterium
GCGCGCCATGGCGAGCGCCAACGCGCAGATCGGGGTGGCCGAGGCGGCGTGGTTTCCGAGCCTGACGCTGTCGGGCTCGTACGCCTTCGATTCGGCGGCGCTGACGGGCCTGATTCGGGCGAGCAATGCAGTCTGGTCCTATGGCCCCCAGATCGCGCTCAACCTGTTCAACGGCGGGGCGACGCTCGCCCAGACCCGCGAGGCGCGCGCCAGTTACGATCAGACCGTGGCCCAGTACCGCGGGGCGGTGCTCGGGGCCTTCCAGCAGGTCGAGGACGATCTGGCCTCGCTGCACTTCCTCGCGGCCGAGTATGCCGAGGAGTTGCGCGCGGTGGCCGATGCGAAGCGCTCCGAGGCGCTGACTCTGAACCAGTACAAGGCCGGTGTGGCCGACTACGCGAGCGTGCTCACCGCCCAGGTGGCCCGGCTCAATGCCGAGATCACCGCGGTCAACCTGCAGAGTGAGCGTCTCACCTCGAGCGCCGGTCTCATCGATGCGCTCGGCGGCGGCTGGACCAGCCGCTCGCTCGAGCAGCGCAACGACGGGGTGCGCGAGACGCTCAAGAGCACTGTCGCAATGCCGTGAATTGACCGCCTGAGGCGCGATCCGACCTGTCTTGCATGTCACACCGAAGGAGCCGCTTGCATGCGCATCGCGAATCGATCGATCCTACGGGTCCTGCTGGCCGCTGCGACACCGCTCGCGGCCGCGGCCTGCACAGTCAACGGAGCACTCGCCCACTCGCCGCAGGTGAGGCAGGGCATGCAGATCGTGAGCGCGGGGCACACCGGCTGCGTGCCCGCCGCGAATCAGATCTCGGCGGTGCACCTCGGGCTCGACGGCAGCGGAACCTGGCAGGCGACCTGCGCAGGCAAGACCTATCTGTGCTCAGCCTTCCTGGGCGTGAATTCCTCGGAGTCGTACAGCTGCGCCCCGGCGGTGGCGGCGGGGGGCACCGATCCTCCGTAGCGCCCGGCCTCAGCCGGGCGGCGTGTTGGCCCGCAGCGCTCAAGTGTGAGGACCGAGGGGCCGAGCAGGGCGGCGCGCAAGCGCAATCGCTGAGTACGGCGTCAGGGCGGATGAGCGCAGATGTCGAGGGCACCGATCCGCCGCCCGGCTCGAGCACCAATGGTTGAGCGAGGCGGGAGGGTCACGGGCTCGCGCGGACGCGCTCGGCCTGGCGGCAAACCCGTGACACCTGTGCTGCGAGCGGTCGCTGCGCGCTCCGGTGCCGCCCCTTCGCGGGTGTCGCCGGACACGCACATCGAACCCTGCGGCGTGGCGTCGGGGGCGCGGGCCGTTGCGCTCCGGGTCGAAGCGGTGCCTGGCAGTGCGACCCACACCACCGAGTACGCGACCGCAGCCACAATCGAGGTCCCGATCAAGCCCCATACCCACTCCATGCCGGCCGTCGCGCCGGTACAGCCGTCCATTTGTCGCGACTTCGCACAGATATCCGGCCCCAATGCCGTGCTCCGCCGGCTCACGCTGTCCGACGGGGCGCGCTGCGTCCGTCGGGACGGGGGCGACCGGCATCGGCGCACCTGTTGCGCCTGCAGAGCGCCCGGCTCGCGCGGGCCGGATTTGCGACCAGCGCTGTCCAGGCAGCGCCGGTCGTGAAACCCCGACGTATTGCAAATGTCTACACAAACGTATAGGTTGCCATGGTGAAAATCTCCGGTTTCGACTGGGATCGGGAAACTGGCCGTAGTGCGGCCAGCACGGCGTGTCCCGGAAGGAGATCGAGGAGGTTTTCGCCGCTGTGCCGGCCGTCTTGGTCGACCCGCATTCCCGGGAGCCGCGCATGCGCGCGATTGGGAAGGCGCGCTCAGGCCGCTATGTTTCCTGGCCTTCACGGTGCGCGCGGTCCATGGCCGGACGCTCATCCTGCCGATCAGTGCCCGCTACAGGCACAAGAAGGAGATTGACCACTATGAAAACCCGCCGTCTCAAAAAGATGCCAACCCTGCGGAGTGACGCGGCGGCGGAGCGGTTCGTCACCACTTCGGACTTGACCGAGTATGAGCTGTCTGGATTCAAGCCGATGCGGTTCGAGATCGAGCCGAAGTCGGCTGCCCTGAATATGCGGCTGCCGGTCCGTCTGCTCGATGCGGTGAAGGCCGAAGCCCGTTCCCGGGGGATTCCGTATACGCGTTATGTGCGCATGCTCCTCGAGAATGCGGTCGATCGAGCGGGGCCGCCGCTGGGCGGGATGAGGCCCAGACACGGGTAGCAGCGGATGATCACGCCCTTGGAATCAAACGACTTGCGCCGGAGCTGCCCTGACCCCGACGACGCATCGGAGAGCACCGCCAAGCGGATTGCGGAGGCCAATCTGCATTACGGCAGGCCGCGGCGGCGTGGTTTTCGAGCCTGACGCTGTCGGGCTCGTACGCCTTCGATGCTTGCACCGGCGTTCTAATTAATGGGTAATAAAAGACGCATTAAATGCTAGAGCGAGTTATAATAGAGTCTTGAATCATCTTGAGGGTTGACGCTAGGCGTCAAGATCAGTATAAGGGCTCTTATAAAACGCACTATGAAATATAGTGAGTAAGATAAGAGTTTGTATGGCATCAAAACTGCCGCTCTCGCTCCCAGCAGCCCGCGCCGTGGCCAAGCTCGGCCGGGATGTGGCATTGGCGCGTCGACGGCGCCGGCTCACCCAAGCGTCGCTCGCCGAACGCGCGGGTATTGCGCGCAAGACGCTGACCCGGCTCGAGTCCGGCGATGCAGGCGTTTCGCTCGAGAACCTCGCGCGGGTGCTGTTCGTGCTCGGGGCGATCGCTCCGCTTGAGCAACTGCTCGACACCCCTGCGGACCACGCCGGGCTCATCATGATGAATGAACAGCTCCCGGAGCGTGTTCGAGCACGAAAGACTCCGAGGGCGCTGTGAGTGGGCGGCCAACCCAATATCAGGCTCGTGTCGCAATCGGGGCTCGAGCGGCGCCGGTTGGACAATTGGAATTCGTACGCGACGGGCGCCGAGAGTACTGCGCCTTTGCGTATGGCGAGGCGTGGCTGCGCTCCCCGGAGCGCTTTGAGATTTCTCCGGATCTGCCGCTGCGCGAAGGCTGGGTGACGCGTCGCGCGCCCACCGAGCAGGACTCGCCGTTCCCGTTCGCCTTGGCAGACACGGCCCCGGATGCCTGGGGTGCACGCGTGATCCGGCGCGCGCATGCCAAGCAGCGCACACAGGATCGGTCGCTCGCTCCGCTGACGGCATTCGACCTGCTTGCGGCCGTGGATGATTTCAGCAGAGTGGGCGCGCTGCGTCTCATGGATGCGGGCGGGCAGTTCCTGCGCTCAGCGCCGCACCATCGAACGCCGCAGCTCATTGACCTGGGTCACATCGCCCGGGCGGCGCGCCACGTTGAGCAAGGTGTCGAGACCGCCGAGGACCTCGAGTATCTTCAGGGCAAGGCCACTTCGCTCGGCGGCTTGCGACCCAAGTGCACCGTGCTTGAGGAGGACGGATCGCTTGCCATCGGCAAATTTCCGAGCACCCAGGATGAACGCTCGGTCGTTCGAGCCGAGGTCCTCGCGCTGAAGCTCTATGCACGGGCCGGCTGTCGCGTGGCGGATGCGCGCCTCTGGTCCATCGATCAGACCGACGTTGCCGTGATCCGGCGGTTCGACCGGTCGGCGGACGGTGCGCGTATCCCTTACCTTTCGGGTGGCTCGGTCCTGCAGGCACGTCGTGACGAGGAGCGGACTTACTTCGAGCTCGCCGATGCCATTCGCGCGATCAGCCTGAATCCAACGGCCGATGCACGGGAATTGTGGCGACGCCTGGTGGCCAACCTCCTGATCAGCAACGTGGATGACCACCTGTGGAACGTCGGATTTCTCTATGCGGGCGATGGCAGGTGGGAGCTGGCCCCGGCGTTTGACGTCAATCCGTTTCCCGACAAGACACGCGAATCCAAGACGTGGCTAAGCGAGGACACCGGGCCGATCACGTCGCTTGAGCAACTGCTGCTCGGAGCGCGATACTTCGGTCTCTCGCGCGCAGACGCTGAGGCGATCGCCGCGGCCGTGGCAGTGGCGCTCAGCCCGTGGCGAGAGATCGCGACCTCACCACAGGTGGGATTGACGGCAGAGGCGCTCGCGGCGCTCGAGCCGGCTTTCGAGCACGACGATGCGCACGCGGCACGTGCGCTGGCCCGGTAGGGATGAGCTCGCAGACCCGGGCGATGCGCCCTCGGGGGCAACATCGATATCGGCGCGTGCACTCCACGGTGCCGCGCAGGCGGCCAATGCAGGGAATGTGCGCTGTCCGAGTCCTGTGGGGGCTTTTCGAACCCGCAGCGTCCGCAGAGCATCGCTCCTGTCGGGCTTCGCGCCTCGGCGTCCTGTCGTCTCTGCGCTGATGGATGTGCCGGGCGCAGGCGGTGCTTCGGTCTCCCCGGGGGAAACTCAGCCGGCAGCCTAACCTGAATGGCGGGAAGAGGCCTTGCCGGTCACGGACTTGGGGTTGCTTGACAGCGAAATAGGTGTCCCCTTGCTGAAGTGCTGAATACGACAGGGCATCGGCGCTGCGCAGCGCAAGCTCTGAAGATCGCCCGGGTCGACATCGAGCTGACCACGCCTGCGTTGACCCAGCCGATCGCGGGGGAGGGCGGGGACGTGATACCGGTGGACTCTCGAAGCGGCAGGACCGCTGATGGGGCAGACTGTGACGTCAGGATGCACGCCGGTTGTGGCAATCACCCTGTTGTGCGCTGTGGCTGTCGGGAGATTGAATCCCCTCCAGAGGATCCAGAAGTTCGCTCTGCGGCGCCGCCCACCGGCCCGACGAACAGGCGTTGCACGGTGCTCGTGCCGTTGGCGCCATAGAATCCTCGCCCGCCATGGCGCGTGACCGACGCGTTGGCGAGAGCGGCATTCAGCGCACCGGTGAACTCCGGGCGGGTGTGTGGCATCAGGATGCGGCGGGACCCGCCGATGCGGCGGAGGACGGGGATGCAGCGGGTGGCGATTGGGGCTCGAGTATTGCGAGACTGCGACGATAGGCGTCCTCCTCGAGGTCCCGGCTCATCGAGTGCGTCAACAGATAATAGACCAGGCCGGAGACGGTGATTCCGAACACAATGGAAATATCAATTCCTCCCAATGCGCGCGCGCCCGGACCGGTATAAAAC
>JAJXWE010000161.1 GCA_021781775.1 Pseudomonadota bacterium
GTTCCACCCCGAGTTCACCTCGACGCCGCGCGACGGACATCCGCTGTTCAGCGGCTTCATCCGCGCCGCCCGCTCGCGCCGCACCGCGCAGCTGCCCCAGGCCGCCCTCGCCTGAGAGGCTCATGCAGCTCGCCGGGGCGCACATCGGGATCGATCAGCCGCTGCTCGTCATCGCGGGGCCCTGCGTGATCGAGAGCGAGACGCTCGTGCAGGAAGTGGCCGAGCGGCTGCAGCAGATCACCACGCGGCTCGCGCTGCCGTTCGTGTTCAAGGCCTCCTTCGACAAGGCGAACCGCTCCTCGGGCCGGAGTTTCCGCGGCCCGGGCCTGGAGCAGGGGCTGAAGGTGCTGGAGGGAGTGCGGCGCGCGTTCGGCGTTCCGGTGCTCACCGACGTGCACGAGGACACTCCGCTCGCCGAGGTGGCCGCGGTGGTCGATGTGCTGCAGACACCGGCGTTCCTGTGCCGGCAGACCAATTTCATCCGCGCCGTGGCCGCGTGCGGCAAGCCGGTGAACATCAAGAAAGGGCAGTTCCTCTCCCCCTGGGAGATGCGCAACGTCGTCGACAAGGCGCGCGCCACCGGCAACGAGGCCATTCTGGTGTGCGAGCGCGGCTTCACCTTCGGCTACAACAATCTCGTCGCCGACATGCGCTCGCTCGCGATCATGCGCGAGTGCGGCTGTCCGGTGATCTTCGATGCGACGCACTCGGTGCAGCTGCCGGGCGGGCGCGGGGAGAGCTCCGGGGGCCAGCGCGAGTTCGTGCCGGTGCTGGCGCGCGCGGCGGTGGCCGCCGGCGTCGCCGGCGTGTTCATGGAAACCCATCCCGACCCCGCCCGCGCGCTCTCGGACGGGCCGAACGCCTGGCCGCTCGAGCGTGTCGAGCCGCTGCTCGAGACGCTGAAGGCGCTCGATGCCGCCGTCAAGGCGCGGCCGTTCGAGGAATCCGTATTGCTGCAAGAAGGAAGGCAATGATGAGCCGTATCGCCGACATCCGTGGCCGCGAGATCCTCGATTCGCGCGGCAACCCCACCGTCGAGTGCGACGTGATTCTAGATTCCGGCGCGCTCGGACGGGCGGCGGTGCCCTCTGGCGCCTCGACCGGCACGCGCGAGGCGGTCGAGCTGCGCGACGGGGACAAGAAGCGTTACCTCGGCAAAGGGGTGCTCAAGGCGGTCGCGCACGTCAACACCGTGCTGAAGCAGGCGCTCATCGGGGCCGACCCGCGCGAGCAGGCCGCGCTCGATGAGCGCATGATCAAGCTCGACGGCACCGAGAACAAGGGCCGGCTCGGGGCCAACGCGATCCTCGCCGTCTCGCTCGCGAGCGCGCATGCCGCGGCACGCGATGCCGGCATGCCGCTGTACCGTTATCTCGGCGCCACGGTCTGCGCCGGCCGCGAGCCGGTGATGCCGGTGCCGATGATGAACATCATCAACGGCGGGGCGCATGCCAACAACAGCATCGACATCCAGGAGTTCCTGATCCTGCCGGTCGGCGCGCCGAACTTCCGCGAGGCGCTGCGCTACGGGGCGGAGGTGTTCCATGCCCTGAAGAAGCTGCTCAACGAGCGCGGACTCGCCACCTCGGTCGGGGACGAGGGCGGCTTCGCGCCGAACCTCGGCTCAAACGCCGAGGCGCTGGAGGTGATCCTGCAGGCGATCGAGAAGGCCGGCTACACGCCGGGCCGGGATATCTACCTCGGTCTCGATGCGGCCAGCTCCGAGTTCTACCGCAACGGCAGCTACGAGCTGAAGGCCGACGGGCGGCGCTTCTCGAGCGCCGAGTTCACCCGCTACCTCGCCGATCTCGCCCATCGCTACCCGATCGTGAGCATCGAGGACGGCATGGCCGAGGGCGACTGGGACGGCTGGCAGCAGCTGACGCGCTCGCTCGGGGAGTCGCACCAGCTGGTCGGGGACGACATATTCGTCACCAACACGCAGATCGTGCGCGAGGGCATCGAGAAGCACGTGGCGAACGCGGTGCTGATCAAGCCCAACCAGATCGGCACCCTCACCGAGACGCTGGCGGCGATCGAGATGGCCGACCAGGCGCACTACGCCGCGGTGGTCTCGCACCGCTCGGGGGAGACCGAGGATGCGACCATCGCCGACCTCGCGGTGGCGACGGCCGCCACGCAGATCAAGACCGGCTCGCTGTCGCGCTCCGACCGCATCGCCAAGTACAACCAACTGCTGCGCATCGAGGCCGAGCTCGGCAAGGTGCGCTACGCGGGCCGGGATGCCTTTCCGGTGAAGATTTGATCGGCGCGCCCGAGGCTCGTAAGCTCTCGCCGTGCGCGAGGCCGCGCGCGCCGCGCTTACGAGCATGAAACTACTCACCGCCGCGTTGCTTGCCGCCCTGGTGCTGTTGCAGTACCGGATCTGGGTCTCCAGCGAGGGGGTGCGCCCGGTCTACCGGCTCGAGCGGGCGGTCGCCGCCCAGGAGAAGCTCAACGCCCGCCTGATGCGCCGCAACGCGCGCCTGGCGGCGGATGTGGCGGACCTGAAGACCGGCACCGGCGCGATCGAGGAGCGGGCGCGCAGCGAGCTCGGGATGATCGGCCCGAACGAGACGTTCTACATGGTCGTCGAGCCGCCGCGCTTCCCGCCGGCCGCGACCCACTGAATCATGCGCTATTGGCTGGTGATGCCCGCCGCCGGCATTGGCCGCCGGTTCGGGGGCGAGCGCCCGAAGCAGTACGCGCCGCTGCGCGGCCGCACCGTGATCGAATGGGCGCTCGCGCCGTTTCTCGCCGATCCGCGCCGTGCCGGCGCCGTCGTGGCGCTGGCCGCCGACGACCCGTTCTGGGCGGCCATCGCGCCGCCGCAGGTGCTCGGTGCCCGCGGGGGCGCCGAACGCAGCCACTCGGTGCGCAATGCGCTCGCGGCGCTCGCGCCGCGCGCCGCCGCGGCCGATTGGGTGCTCGTGCACGATGCGGCCCGGCCGTGCCTGCCGGGGGAGGACCTTGAGCGGCTGCTCGCGCGCCTCGCCGATCACCCGGTCGGCGGGCTGCTCGCCACGCCGGCGGCCGATACGCTCAAGCGAGCCGGCGCGGATGGTTGCGTCGTCGAGACCGTGGATCGCAGCGGCCTGTGGCGCGCGCTGACGCCGCAGATGTTCCGCTACGGGCTGCTCTGCGCCGCGCTCGATGCGGCGCACGCGGCGGGTCGCCTGCCCACCGATGAGGCCCAGGCGGTGGAATGGCTGGGCGAGCGCCCGGCGCTGATCAACGCCTCGGCGGCAAACCTGAAAATCACCAGCGCGGCGGATCTGACCCTCGCCGCGGCACTGTTGGAGGCGGCCGGATGAGAATCGGTTCGGGAGTCGATGTGCATGCGTTTGGTCCGGGCGATCACGTCATGCTGGGCGGGGTGCGTGTGGCGCACACGCAGGGTGTGCTCGCCCACTCCGACGGGGACGTGCTGCTGCACGCGCTCACCGACGCGCTGCTCGGTGCGGCGGGGCTCGGCGACATCGGCCAGCATTTCCGCGACACCGATCCGCGCTGGAAGGGCGCTGACAGCGCAGAGTTCGTTCGGGCCGTGCTCGGGATGCTGCGCGCGCGCGGGCTGCGCGTCGGCAACGCCGATCTGACACTGCTCGCCGAGCGGCCCAAGCTCGGCCCCGTGCGCGAGGCGATCCGTGCGCGCATCGCCGAGCTGCTCGAGGTCAGTCCCGAGGCGGTGAACGTCAAGGCCACCACCACCGAGAAGCTGGGGTTTCTGGGGCGCGCCGAGGGACTCGCCGCGCAGGCGGTGGTGCTGCTGCTCGAGGTCTCCTGAGCGGCGAGTGCGTTGCAGCGGGCGGGGTGCGCGGCGTGCGCAAGCGATGCTCGAACATGACGTTGCGCATCTACGGGAAGCACAACGTCGATGACGGTTCGTCGGGCTGCTGATCGGGGAGGCGCAGTGTTGATCATGCCGGTTTGGCCGAGTCGGCTGCGCGCGCGCGGTGCGTTGCGTGCGCGCTGAGGCGGCGTTAGATCCGCAGCGCGTGCACGCGGAGCCGCTGGCCCGCGTCACGGTACGCACCACGCCGGAGGACTTCCAGGTCGAGGAATGTCTCGGCTTCGCCCCGGCGGGCAGCGGCTCGCACCTGCTGCTGCAGGTGCGCAAGCGCGATGCGAACACCGTCTGGGTGGCGCGCGAGCTCGCGCGCCGCGCCGGGTGCCGGCCGGCGGACGTCGGCTACGCGGGGCTGAAGGACCGTCGCGCGATCGCCGTGCAGTGGTTCTCGGTGCCGCGCGGGGCACAGGCCGTCGAGGCGTGGCCGGGCCTCACCGGGGAGGGATTCGAGGTGCTCGCCGCGCATCCCCATACGCGCAAGCTGCCGCGTGGCGCTCTGGAGGGCAATCGCTTTCGCATCCGCGCGCGCGGGGAGGGCATCGACCCGCAGGCGCTCGAGGAGCGGGTGCGACAGATCGGCGCGGCCGGCGTGCCGAACTATTTCGGCCCGCAGCGCTTCGGCCGCGGCGGCTCGAATCTCGAGCGCCTGCCCGCCGATCCGCGCGCGCTGCGTCCGGCGGAGCGCGGCTTCGTGCTCTCGGCGGTGCGCAGCCTGGTGTTCAATGCGGTGCTCGCCGAGCGGGTGGCCAGCGGCAGCTGGGCGCACCTTCAGGCCGGGGACCGCGCCATGCTCGATGGGCGGGGCAGCCATTTCGCGGTCGAGGCGAGCGACGCGACGCTCGAGGAGCGGCTCGCGCGGCTGCAGATCCACCCGAGCGGGCCGCTGTGGGGGCGGGGGACACCACCGTCGCAGGGCGCCGTGCGCGCGCTCGAGGTAGAGGTCGCCGCGCGCTACCCGGAGCCCTGCGCGCTGCTGGAGGCGGCCGGGCTCGACCAGGAGCGGCGCAGCCTGCGCCTGGCGGTGCGTGAGCTCGGCGTGCAGCTCGAGGGCGGGGCGGTACAGCTGCAGTTCTGGCTCGCGCGCGGGGCCTTCGCCACGGCCGTCCTGCGCGAGCTGTTCACGCTGGCCGATTACGAGGAGAGCAGCACGTAAATGGCTCCCGTGCCGCCATCGACCGCGCGCGCCGAGACGAACGCCAGCACCGGGCCGAAGCGGCGCAGCGCCGCGGCGGTGAGTCCCTTCAGAACCGGTCCGCGATGACCGGAGCGCAGCC
>JAJXWE010000162.1 GCA_021781775.1 Pseudomonadota bacterium
GTCCGGGCGGGAGAGCACGTTGCCGAGGAAGGTCAGCGACGTGGCGGCATCGAGGGCGTAGCTGACCTTGCCATTGAAGGACTCGCTGCGGGCCCGCTGCTGCGGCCGGAAGCCCTGCCAGGCGAAGTGGGTGAAGTCCAGGTTGTAACTGAGCTTGCCGACGGCATCGCTCGCATCGACTCCGGCGCGCACGGTGCCGAAGCTGCCGAAACCCAGATCGAAGCGCACGGTACCGGGGGCGCGCCCGTCGGCCGTGAAGATCTGGATGACGCCGCCGGAGGAATTGCCGTACAGCGCTGAGAACGGTCCCTCGAGCACCTCCACCCGCTCGGCCGAGCCGAAATTGAACTCGGAGACCTGTCCCTGGCCGTCCGGTCCGCTCTGCGGGATGCCGTCCTGGTAGATGCGTACGCCGCGTACGCCGAACGCCGAGCCGGCGCCGACGCCGCGGATGGACACCTGCTGGTCCTGGGCGTAGTCGTACTGGTTGCGCACCAGCAGCCCCGGCACCGAGCTCATGCTCTCGGCAAGATTGATCCCGAGGTTGTCCTCGCGCAGGTCCGGCCCGGCGATGCTCGTGATCGAGGCGGGCACATCGAAGGCGGGCATCGCGATGCGCGTCGCGGTGATCACGATATCCGAGAGCGGCGCCTCGGATGCGGCGCGGACCGGAGCGCTTGCCCCCGCGAGCAGCAGCCCGGCGAGCAGGAGCCGCGGCGCGGCGGGCGGCGGGGGCAGGGCGGTCGGCTTCGGCGTGCAGTGCATGGTGGTTTCTGTTCTCCCTTCGCCCGGGGGCGGCCGGGCCGCTGCGGGCCGATGGCACCCCGCCGGGCCGGCGCGGATGGTACTCACGGGCTGCTGGCCGGCGCTCGAGGCCAGCGTATCTCGGCTCGCGCGCAGCCGCCCCCCCTGGTGTCCGGCGCATCGTCGCCGCGGCCGGCGGCACCCGGCAAGCCGGCTGCTCATGAATCCGGTCTCATGATTATCATGAGTCTCACCCGGCGCGCAGGCTGTTACGATGGGCCGGTCGCGTCTCGCCCGGGGCATCGTCCGAGGGGGATTCATGAAGCTGCGCACGCGTCTGCATCTGGTGGTGACGGGCCTGACGGCTGTGTTCGTGATCCTGCTGGTCACCACGCAGATGCTGGCCACGCGGGCGCGGGTGCGCGAGGACATCGAAGGCTCCCAGCAGGTCACCTCACAGTTTCTCGGCCGCCTGGTGCACCTGTACTGGAACTTCGGCGGGCCGCAGGTGATGGTCGGCTTTCTCGAACAGCTCGGACACGTGCGCTCGAGCGACATCATCCTGCACGATGCGCATGGCGCGGTGATCTACCACTCGCCTCCCTCCACCTACAAAGCCGGGCAATTCGCCCCGGCGTGGTTCTCGCACCTGCTCGCGCCCCGCATTCCACGCTACCGGTTCCAGCTGCCGGGCGACCTCGAGCTCGACGTGCGCGCCGAGGTCTCGCGCGCGATTCTCGATGGCTGGGACGCCATCACCCGGCTGCTGGTGGTGACGGCGGTGTTGCTGGTCGGGGCGAATCTGGTGGCCTTCTGGATCATCGAGCGTGCGTTGTCCCCCTTCCCGGTCATCGTGGAAGGGCTCAATCGGCTCAAGAGAGGCGATCTCGCCCACCGGCTGCCGGTGTTCGCGGGGGTGGAGGCCGGGGCGATCGGCACGGCCTTCAACCGCATGGTGCAGGCGATCGAAGGCAATGTCGCGACCGAACGCAAGGCGCGCGAGGCCGAGGCGCGTCTGGAGGAGCGGCGTGAAATGTCCCGTTTGGTCGAGCAGCGCCTGGAGGAGGAGCGGCGGCTGATCGCGCACGAGCTGCACGATGAGTTTGGTCAGTCGGTCACCGCCATTCGCAGCCTGGCACAGGCGATCAGCGCGCGCACGGGCGAGCCGGCGCTGCAGGAGGCGGCGCAGCTGATCTCGCAGGAGGCCGGCCGCCTGTACGAGGCGATGCACGGACTGATTCCGCGCCTCTCGCCCCTGACGCTCGACACCCTGGGCCTCGCGGGCACGCTCGAGGGACTGGCGCGCGACCTGCAGCGGCGCCACGGCACGGTCAAACTGTCGCTGCGGCACGATCTGCCCGTGAATCTCGGACCGAGCGTGACGCTCGCGGCCTACCGGTTCGTGCAGGAGGGATTCATCAACGCGCTGCGCCATGCGAGCGCCTCGAGGATCGAGGCGGAGCTGCGCACCGACCCCAGCGGACTGCTGCTGCGGGTGAGTGATGACGGCCGGGGCCTTGCCGGCGAGTGGGCCCGCCCCGGGCGGTTCGGCCTGCGCGGGCTGCGCGAGCGGATCGAGCAGCTCGGCGGACACCTGTACGTCGGCAGCGGCCGAGCGGGCGGGGTGTCGCTCGAGGCGGTCATTCCGCTCGAGGGCGCCCCGGAGCCGGCATGATCCGCGTGCTGCTGGTCGACGACCACGCGGTCGTGCGCACGGGCTTCCGGCTGCTGCTGCACTCCAGCGCCGGCGTCGAGGTGGTCGGGGAGGCCGATTCCGGCGAGAGTGCCTGCCAGCGCTACCGCGAGCTCGCGCCGGAGGTGACCGTCATGGACATCGCGATGCCCGGGATGGGCGGAATCGAGGCGCTGCGCCGCATCCGCGCAAGTGATCCGCGGGCTCGGGTGCTGGCGCTGTCCGCGCACGACGATCCGGTGCATGCGCGCCGCGCGCTGCGCGAAGGGGCGTGCGGATTCCTCTCCAAGCGCAGTGCCCCGGAGACCCTGCTCGAGGCGATCACTGTCATCGCCGCGGGCCGCCAATACCTCGATCCGGCCGTGGCGCAGCAGCTTGCGCTCGGGGCGATCGGCGGCGCCGATTCACCGGCGGAGCGGCTCTCGGAGCGGGAGTTCGAGGTGTTCACGCGTCTGGCGCGCGGTGAGACGGTGGCGCGCATCGCGGAAGATCTCAGTCTCGCCGCCTCGACGATCGGCACGCACCTGTACAACGTCAAACAGAAGCTCGGGGTCTCCAATCAATCCGAGCTGACGCTGCTGGCGATCCGCCACGGCCTGATCGAGCCCTGAGGGGCCGGCTCGGGGGCGGGAAGTCGGAAAATGCGGCCGGTGGTCCGTGGGCGCGGACCACCGGCCTCAAACGCCTCAGTCCGTTCAGAAGCTCAAAAACAGACCGGCGTTGACGTTCCAGCTCGAATTCTTCTGACCGGCGTCATTGGTCGATTGAATCCGGCTGAACTCACCGACGAGCATCAGCAGGGGGGTGAGGTGATGATAGATGCCCGCGGTCCACTTGTTATTCATCTCGACGAGTAAGCCGTTGGCCCGATCCAGCGTGGTTGGATCAAGCTTGCTCTCGCCGTAATTCAGGCCGAATTTCGTCTTGCCGACCGTGTAGGTCGCCTGCGCGATGAAGCCCTCGGAATCGCGCGGATGCCCGAGCGAGTCGTTCGACAGCACGAACAGCCCGGTCGTGCCCACGCCGCTGCCGCGGTAGTACCAGCCCATGACCTGGAAGGGTCCCGAGGTGTACTTGCCGCCGATGTCGAATGCGGCGCTGCTGTATTGCAGGTTGGTCTGGCTCAAGCCGCAGGCGGCGATGCTGAGCGAGGGGTCCGAGCAACCGATACGCTGCTTCTGGTACAGGCCGCTCGCCGACAGATACAGCGGACCGCGCGTGTAGGTCACTTTGGCCTGCAGGCCCGGACTGGAGTGATTCGCCGGCACCTGCCCGAGGGTGTTCAGCGGATCGAAGATGCCGACGGTGGCGTTGGCCCCGTGCACCGTGGGGGTCGTGTAATCGATCTGCGAGAGCCAGTCGGTATAGATGTAGCCGAGGCCGATCGATCCGAGCGAGGTATTCGCCGGCGAGGCGTAGTTGCCGTTGCCCGCCCCGACCCCGAGCAGGGTCATGTCGTTCAAGATCGCGTCGGAGGCGAACAGGCCGATGTTGCGGCCCGCCATGATGGTGCCCATGGACTTGTTGCCCACCGTGAGGAAGGCCTGGCGGACATCGAGACCGGCGGTGCCGAGGGCGGTATGGCCGTAATCGATGCTGCTGATGCTCTGCAGGTTCGGGCTGCCGCCGTCGTTGGTGCTGATGCCCGGGTACAGGCCGAATGTGAAGCCGATGTCGTAGCCGCTCTGCACCGTCGAACCGCCGATGGTGAGCGCGGCCGGCAGCAGGCCGTTGCTTACCGCGGAGGAGCTGCTGCTCGCTACGCAGGCCAGCCCTCCGGCGACGATGCTCGGGTGCTTCTCGCACTCGGAGTAGATGTAATGCGCGTTGACGTTGCCGTTGAAGGTCAAATCCCATTTGCCTGCCTTGACCGTGATGGCATGCGCGGCGGGCGCGCCGAGCGCTGCTCCCACGACGGCGAGGACGGCGGTGGCTGTACGGAATCTCATGAAAGGCCCCCTGCGTTTTTGCGTGTTGGTGACCCGAGTCAGAGCAATCCTTGTGCCATCGGGGCGCGGGGGGCGGGTCGTTGCGCGCCGCGCACAACGGATGGCGTCCGGGCGCCACCTCGTCGGACTACGACACACTGTGTCACGGTTCCGGAACATTGCGCGGCCCCGAAAGCGCCTCGCCGGCGTTTCCTGCGGGCGGCGAGCGCCCAACCCCGTCAGACTGCACGCGGGGGAGGCGGCCGGGAGCGGGACAGATTGTCCCGATTGGTGACACTGTCACCCCCGGACATGACACAGGTGATGCCGTGCCGGGGGGCCGGAGGGGGGAACGTATGATCAACGCAACAGCCGCTCTGAGCAATGCGGGTGTGGCCGATCCGCCCGAGTTCGGCGTCGACGCCGAACCGGTGATCGCGATGCCGTCCCTGACGCTGGAGGAACTGGCCGGCGAGGATCCGCAGATGCGGCGCAACGTCGAGCGCGCGTATCGCATCGCCGATACGGACATCCCGGTGCTGATCCAGGGGCCGACCGGTTCGGGCAAGGAGGCGTTCGCGCGCGCCATGCACGCCATCAGCCGGCGCGGCGCGCGGCCGTTCATCGCCGTGAACTGCGCGGCGATTCCGGAGACGCTGATCGAAAGCGAGCTGTTCGGCTACCGTCCCGGCGCGTTCACCGGGGCGCTGCGCGAAGGCCTGCG
>JAJXWE010000163.1 GCA_021781775.1 Pseudomonadota bacterium
TCGAGTTCGGCGTTGGTGAGCCATGCGGAATGATCGATGTTGCGCATGAAATCCGACACGCGGGTGCTCGACTGGGCCACGCCCTTGAAGTGGATGTGATCGCCTTTTTCGCTCACCGCGGTCAGGTACAGGCCCTGCGGCACGGTGCGCACGATCTGGTCGAATACGTGCACGATCTGCGGCCGTGAACGCTGCAGCTGCTCGATGATGTGCATGCGCGCGAGGAACTTGCGCTTGGTCTTCTCCAGGGTGTTGATTTCCCCGATCTGATGATCGAGGACCTGGATCTGCGAACGCAGCAGATCGTTGCGCCGGATCTGGGCGCTGATCAGCGCGCTATAGACAATGTGCACGGCGAACGTCACGACGCCGGCGCAGATTGCGGCGGCGGCCAGTGCGACCAGAAAGGCGAGCTTGCGCTCTTTGCGCTCCGCCTCACGCCAGGGCAGCAGGTTAATCCGCGGCATGTCAGTCGAAGCTCCTGAGCGCCAGACCGCAAGCAGTCAGCAGGGCCGTCGCGTCGCGGTGCACCGCTTGCGTGCGTGCGCGTGCCGACAGCTTCATTTGTCCCAGCGGGTCGCCTTTTTCGGCGGCGATGCCGACGCGGCTGGCGATGACGTCGGCCACGCCGGGGATGTTGGCGCAGCCGCCGCACACCAGGATCTTCTCCGGCTGCTCGCGTCCCGATCCGGAGGCCAGATAGAACTGCAGCGAGCGGTTGACCTGCTGGGTCATGTCGTCGATGAACGGATCGAGCACCTCGGACTGGTAATTGCCGGGCAGCCCGCCTTCCTTCTTGGCGCGCCCGGCCTCCTCGAGCGACAGGCCGTAGGTGCGCATGATTTCCTCGGTGAGCTGCTGGCCGCCGAAGGCGAAATCGCGGGTGTAGGTGACCTTGAGACTGCGCAGCACGCTGAAGGTCGTGCTGCTCGCCCCGAAGTCGACCACCGCGATGGTGCGGTCGATGCCGCCGTCCGGCATCTGGTGCGTGAGCAGGCGACAGGCGCTCTCGAGCGCAAACGCCTCGACGTCGACGATTTTGGCTGTCAGTCCCGCGGCACGCACGGCCGCCTGGCGCTGCTCGACGTTCTCTGTGCGGGTGGCCACGAGCAGGACATCGTTGGTTTCGGCATCCTTCTCCGACGGCCCGATCACCTGGAAGTCGTAGCTCACCTCGTCCATGGGGAACGGGATGTACTGGTCGGCCTGCATCTGCACCTGCGCCTCGAGGTCGCTGGTGCGCAGCGCGCGCGGCATCTGGATCACTTTGGTGATGGCGGCGTCACCGCTGATCGCAAGCGCGACCTCGGTGTTTTTCGTGCCGGAGCGCTTCACGGCGCGACGCACGGCCTCGCCCACAGCTTCGGCGTCCACGATGCTCTTCTCGTTGATCGAGTTCACGGGCGTCGCTTCGGCCGCGTAACTCTCGACCCGATACTGCCCACCGGCCATGGTGAGCTCGATGAGCTTGATCGAGGACGTCGTTATGTCAAGTCCAAGCAGTGGGCGGTGCTTCCGCGGAAAGAGGAACATTTTTTTCCTTTTCAGGGTCTTACGCCTGAAAATAGCCACCCCTGGTGAATATTCGAGCCACTATATATCAGCGCAAGGTTAAATTGAACGTGAGCCGCCTCACGGAAATGCGAGCCGCGCCGGTCCCGACCCCCTGCCGGGTGGCCAAAGTGGCATGCAGCGCCCGTTTCCGGAGCCCGGACCGGGCATGCCGGACCCCGCCCTGTGGCTTGCGCCCCGAACTTATCCACAATGCAGACGGTCGGTGAAGTTGCGGGGTACGATGCGGTCCCGGGAAGCGCCGAACCTTAAGCGGAGCCATTCCTCCCTGCCACAGAGAGTTCGCCTGCGGTGAAGCTGACGCACATTCGAGTTCCCGTCATCCTGATCGGGGCGCTGCTCCTGATCGGACTGATCGGGGTGTACGCCTATCTATGCACTTATGTGTACCTGGAGCCGTCGCTGCCGACGCTGGCTCAGATGCATAACGTCCAGCTCAAGGTACCGCTACGCATCTATACGGTTGACGGCCGGCTGATCGCACAGATCGGTACCGAGCAGCGCACCCCGGTGCGCTACGAGCAGGTCCCCCCGATGGTGCGCGAGGCCTTCCTGGCGGCCGAGGATCACCGCTTCTTCCACGAGGGCGGGATCAATCTCATCAGCATCCTGCGGGCCGGCGTGGTGGACCTGATCGAGGGGCGCAAGGCCCAGGGCGGCAGCACCATCACCATGGAGGCGGCCCGCAACGTCTTTCTCACGCTGAACAAGACGTACCGGCGCAAGCTGCAGGAATCCTTTATCGCCTACGAGCTCGATCACTACTTCAGCAAGCAGGACGTCTTCCAGCTCTATCTGAACGTCATCTTCTTTGGCGAGCGCGCCTACGGCGTCGCGGCCGCGGCCCAAACGTACTACGGCAAGACCCTCGATGAGCTGACGCTGCCCGAGGCGGCCACCCTCGCTGGCATCGTGCAGGCGCCCTCCCTCTACAACCCGGTCGTGCACCCGCACCTGGCCGCGGACCGTCGCTCGTACGTGCTTACCCAGATGCTTGATCAGGGGTACATCACGGCCACACAGGCGCAAGCGGCGGACCGTGCGCCGATCGATGCCCGGCTGCATGCGCCGCGCGTGAACGTCCATGCGCCCTATGTGGCGGCGATGGTGCGCCAGCAGATGCTGCAGCGCTACGGGCCGGCGGCCGAAACCGCCGGCTACAAGGTGTACACGACCATCGACGGGCGGCTGCAGAGCGCGGCCAATCGTGCGGTGCAGCTGGGTCTGATCGCCTACGACCGGCGGCACGGCTGGCGCGGCCCGATCGGCCGCACCGTGCTGGCGCGGGGCGCGACCCAGGCGCAATTGCATACCCTCACGGAGCAATATGGGCCGATCGGCGTGCTCATCCCCGCGGTGGTCGTCGGTGTCGGGCAGCACAGTGCCGAGATCTACGCGCGCGACCGCGGCTTCGGCAAGATCGGCTGGGCGGGGCTCTCCTGGGCGGCCAAGGCGCTCGCGCAGGGATTGGTGGGCCCGGCGCCGAAGACTGCGGCGGATGTGCTCTCGCGCGGGGACGTGGTGTACGTGGTGTGGCACGACCCGCAGAACGTCCTGCTCGCCCAGGTCCCGCAGGCCGAGGCGGCAATGGTCGCGCTCGATGCCGATGACGGGGCGATCGCGGCGCTGGTCGGCGGGTTCGACTACTACATCAGCAAATACAACCGAGCGGTCGACGCGCAACGCCAGCCGGGCTCGGGGTTCAAGCCCTTCTACTACTCTGCCGCGCTCGAACGGGGCTTCACGCCGGCGAGCACTTTTCTCAATGCCCCGCTCGTGATCGGCGGCGCAGGCACGGAAAGCACGTGGCGGCCCGCGAATGACACCGGTCAGTTCGGCGGTCCGGTACGCCTGCGCGTGGCGCTGGCGCACTCACTGAACCTGGTGTCGATCCGCCTCATGCGCGCCCTCGGCATCCCGTACGTGAGTCAGTACGTCAAGCGCTTCGGATTCAATCCCCAGGCGCTGCCGCAGAACCTGACCCTGGCGCTCGGTACCCTGGAGACCAATCCGCTGCAGATGGCCGCCGGCTATGCGGTGTTCGCCAACGGCGGCTACAGCATCAGTCCGTTTCTCATCGAGCGCATCCTGGATTCGCGCGATGCCGTCATCTGGCAAGCCAAACCGCTCATCGCCTGTCACGGCTGCAGCCAGGAGGCCAGTCCTGCGCAGCTCACCGCGACCCCGGTCCTGGGTGCGGCACCCGCGCAGGGCGACGCGCTGCACATCGGCGGGGCGCAGTACATGCCATCCGGACAGCTCGCGCCGCGCGTCATCAGTGCCGACAATGACTACATCATGACCTCGATGATGCGCAGCGTCATCGAGTTCGGCACCGGGGTGCGGGCGCTGTCGATGAACCGTACCGACATCGCCGGCAAGACGGGAACGACCAACAATTGGAAGGACGCGTGGTTCAACGGCTTCACGCCGCAGCTGGTGGCGAGCGTGTGGGCCGGGTTCGACGATGACCGCACGCTCGGCTCCGGCGAGGAGGGTGCGCACGTCGCGCTGCCGATCTGGATGCGCTTCATGCGCCAGGCGCTCGACGGGGTGCCGCAGTGGCGGCGGCCCGAGCCGCCCGGCATCGTGCAGCTGCGTATCTCGCCGCGCACCGGGTTGCTGGTGAGCGATGAGAACCCGGACGGCATCGAGGAGATCTTCATGGCGAATCACCTGCCGAGCGGCAGAGGCGCGCTCGCGCAGCGGCCCAACCCGAACCAGGCCTCCGCGGAGTCGATCTTCTGATGTCCAAGCGTCCGACGCCGCGGGGGGATCACCTGCGGCAGGCTCTTGCGCAGGAGGCGGCGCGCATCATGGCCGAGCACGGCATCGGGGACTTCCTGCTCGCCAAGCGCAAAGCCGCCCAGCGCTTCGGCGTCGAGGATGGCGCGGTATTGCCGAAGAACACTGAGATCGAGGCGGCCCTCGCGCAGTATCAACGCCTGTTCGACGGGGATTCGCACCCGGAGTCGCTGCACGCCCAGCGCCACGCGGCGCTCGCGGCAATGCGCCGCCTCAACGAATTCGAGCCGCGGCTGGTCGGGGCCGTGCTGCGTGGTACGGCGACGCGCCATGCGCAGGTGCAACTGCACCTGTTCGCCGACTGCGCTGAATCGGTGGTGATGAAGCTGATCGATCTGGGCGTGGCCCACGAGGTGACCGAGAACCGCGTGCGCCTCGATCCGGCCCGGGTGCGCGCCTATCCCGGCGTGCGCTTCGAGATCGAGCAGCAGCCCATCGAGGCGACGGTCTTCCCCCCGGAGGGGATCCGCCAGGCGCCCGTCAGTCCCGTCGACGGCCGGCCCATGCGCCGCGCCAGCGCCTCGGAGGTCGAGGCACTGCTCGCGGCGCCCTGAGGGCCCGGGTTCAGCTGCGGCGGCCGATCTCGAGGTAATCGCGCTGCGCCGGGCCGGTATACAGCTGGCGCGGCCGGCCGATCCGCATCGCCGGATCGGCAATCATCTCCTGCCAGTGCGCCACCCAGCCCACTGTGCGT
>JAJXWE010000164.1 GCA_021781775.1 Pseudomonadota bacterium
TCTCGAGCACGCGCCCCATCTCCAGGGCATCCAGCGTGTCCACGCCGCCGATCGCAAGCGCCGTGACGTACTGCGCGGCGAGGTTTTCAACCTCCCCGGCCAAGGCGAGCGCCGCGGACAGGTCGGCACCGAGCGCAATGATGCCGTGGTGTGCCAGCAGACAAGCCCGTCGATCGCGCAGCGCATCGAGCGCCGAGTCGGATAACGCCTGCGTTCCGAATGTGTGGTACGCCGCGCAGCGGATGTCGGGGCCACCGGCCACCGCGACCATGTAGTGGAAGGCCGGAATGCCCCGCCCGGTGCAGGCGAGCGCCGTGGCGTAGCGCGAGTGGGCATGTACTACGGCGCCCGCCTCGGGTCGCGCGGCGAGGATGTCGCGGTGGAACCGCCACTCGCTCGAGGGTCGCCATCGACCGTACCAGCGGCCATCGACACGCAGCAGCGGAATATCTTCCGGCTCGAGCGAGGCGTACGGGAGTCCCGTGGGGCTGACGAAAAACGACTCGGCATCGCGGCGCACACTGACGTTTCCCGAGGTGCCGTGCGTGAGCCCCTGGCGCTGCAGCTCGCGGCACGCCTCGATGAGCGCCCGTCTGAGCGCCAGCTCATCCTGCGCGATGATGCTCACGCGGCGCGCTCCGGATACAGCTGCAGCAAGCCCGGACGGCTCGCCGCGCACACGCCGCGCTCGGTGATCAGCCCCGTGACGAGCCGACCCGGCGTGACGTCGAAGGCGAGATTGAGCGCAGCGCTGCCCTCCGGCACGACGCGTACCCGCTCGATCGCGCCGCTCCCGGTGCGCCCAGTGAGATGCGTGACCTCCTCGGCATCACGCGCCTCGATCTCGATAGCCCGTCCGTCCTCGAGGCTCCAGTCGATGGTGCTCACCGGCAGCGCGGCATAGAAGGGCACACCGTTGTCGTGCGCGGCAAGCGCCTTCAGGTACGTGCCTACCTTGTTGCATACGTCCCCGGCGGCCGTCGTGCGATCGCTGCCGACGATGGCCAGATCGACCTCACCGTGCTGCATCAGGTGCCCACCCAGATTATCGACGATCACCGTGTGCGGCACGCCGTGCGCGCCCAGCTCAAACGCGGTCAGCGAGGCGCCCTGGTTGCGCGGGCGGGTCTCATCGACCCACACGTGCACCTCGATGCCGGCATCGTGGGCCGCGTAGACCGGCGCCAGCGCCGTGCCCCAATCGACGCACGCCAGCCACCCCGCATTGCAGTGCGTGAGCACGTTCACCCGGCGGCGGACCTTCCCCGCAAGCTCGCCGATGATCTTCGCTCCGTGCGCTCCGATGGCGCGGCACTGGGCCACGTCCTCCTCGCAGATCCGCCCCGCTTCCACGAAAGCCGCCCGCGCACGCTCGCTCACCGGCCGGGGCGCAATCACCTGGCGCACCCGCTCAAGCGCCCAGGCAAGGTTGACGGCAGTCGGCCGGGTTGCGCGCAGCATCCGCGCGGCCTCGGCGATGCGTTCATCGGACGCATCCGCGCGCAGCGCAAGCGCCAGGCCGTAGGCGGCCGTTGCACCGATCAATGGCGCGCCGCGCACGACCATGGAGCGAATCGCGTGCGCGGCATCCTCGAGGCCCATCAGGTCGAGCGTCACGAACTCGAACGGCAATCGGGATTGATCGATGACCCGCACCGCCCCCGAGGGCAGCGGCCAGATCGTGCGGTAAGCGGTGCCGGAGACTTTCATGGCCCCTAGTGTAGCGCGGCGTCGACCGCGACGGTCCGGCGGCCCGCGATCAGATTTCCGTTGCGATCGGCGGCCATCTGGCTATCATGTTGCACCGTCCCAGACACAAAAACGCGGCAGCGCCCTGGCCCGGTCGCTCGACGTTGCCGTCGAAAGGTGACGCATTGGCTCCTACCGTCGGATCACACGACAAAGCTCAGCAGGTGATCGAAGAGGCGCTATACCGGACGCGTCACGCGCTGATCCAGACCATCCACGCGGTGAGCGCCATCTCCAGCCGCAGCGACCGGCACACGGCCCTGCACCAGGAGCAGGCCGCCTCGCTCGCCGCGAGCATCGGTCAACGGCTGGGACTGGATGCGCATCAACTGGAAGGCCTGTACCTCGGCTCGCTGGTGCACGATATCGGCAAGATTGCCGTACCCGCCGAACTCATCTCGAAACCCGGAAAACTCTCGCCCGAGGAGTTTGCGCTGGTCAAAACGCACGCGCAGGCCGGGGTCGATATGCTCCGCAACGTGAACCTCCCCTGGCCCGTACAAGCGATCATTGGCCAGCACCACGAGCGCCTCGACGGATCCGGCTATCCGCTCGGCCTGGCTGGCGACGCAATCACGATCGAAGCGCGCATCTGCGCGGTGGCGGACGTATTCGAGGCCATCTGTCAACCACGCCCCTACCGCGAGGCGCGTGGATGTGCGGAGGCACTCGCACAACTCGAGCATGGCGCCGGCAGCGCTTACGATCGCGAGACAGTCACGGCACTGTCAGCCCTCGTACGACAAGCGGGCGAACAGGATTTCTGGGCGTATATCGACTCCGTGGATTTCTCCTCAACCGTAATCCTGACACCACTGCCGAACGCGGACCTCGCCACCGAACACCCGCATGGCGCTCCCCCTCCGCGCCACGGGGAGGCATGACGGTGGCCGGCACGACCGACGACCACGACCTGCCGGTACGGGCCGAACGAGCCCAGGCCATTGCCGAACGCGTGGAGACCCTGCCGCTGCTGCCCGGCGTCGTCACGCGCCTGCTGAGCCTGGATCCGGACTCCGAGAAGTACTTCGACGATCTTGTCAACATCGCGAGCAGCGAGCCGAGCTTCGCCGTGCGCGTCCTGCGATGCGCGAACAGTGCGGCCAGCGCCCCCGGCCAACCCATTACCAGTCTCACGCAAGCGGCCAACCGCATCGGCGCCGCACGGTGCGGGCAGCTTGCCTTGGCAGTGGCCGTTGCTCGGGTATTCGTGCCACGCACCCGTGAACAACGCGAACTATGGGCACACTCATTGCGGGTCGCCTCGCTGTCACGGCTGATCGCCGCCTCGAGCGGGGCGCGAACCGATATATGCGAGGCCGCCTATACGGCCGGATTGGTACACGACATCGGGCGCTTCGCAATGTTTGAGCGCGTGACCAATGATTTCGATCGTGTCGCCGAATCCGAATGGGAAACCCCGCAGGCATTGCTCGAGGTGGAGGAGGAACTTCTCGGCTACGATCACACGCGCGTCGGGCAGCTGATCTGCGAGCGTTGGGGCCTGCCCGCACCGCTGGTCGAAATCGTCCGCCACCACCATCGTCCCGCCAAGAACTCCGAACGCCCCGATTACAGGACTTTGAGTATCGATACGATACAATTGGCGGATTGCATCGCCATCCATGTCGAACGGCACCCGGGAAGCCTCGATACCTCGTTCCAGGCCCGCGCGCTCGCGCTGGATTCAGACGTGAAGCGAGCCGCTCCCGGAACCGATGCGCGCATGCTCGAATTTCTCGCGGAAAAGCTGCCTGATCTGGAGCAGCAGGTGGACTTCACGCTCACCGGAACATTGGGGCTGTCGAAGCTTCCAGAGAAGGCGCCGTAACGTCACCTCCGAATTCGCACCGCCGCGCCCGCCACTCGTCGTCGGCGTTGAGTCACCTCGGGCGTGGGTTGTCCGCTACGGCGGACTTTCGGAATGATCCGCAAGAACTGATGCCGAAGGACCCGAGTGACTTGCACTGTGGTCATTGCCGGAAAGAATGCGCGAACCGGATTCTACCCATCGTCCGGTTCCTGCATCCATGCTGGAGTATCGCGTGCACCACGCAGCAGGCGCCGGACATCGATATATTCCTCTGTTCCGACATAACACACGACGGACCGAAATTGCTGCAGCCGCCATGAAAGCATTCGCGGAAGGCTCAGAGCGGCGGCGAACCGGGAGGAACTGCCCGTCGGATGCCGACTGATGTGGCGGAATATTCGTTCAAGCGCGTCCACGAAGCTCAGCGTAACTCGATCATCTGCCGCGCAACGATAACGGGCAATGGGCTCATCGGCATCGCGGTTGGCCAACTTGCGCGAGACAACTGGCTTCGCCATGAGCGTCGCCGAGCGCGCGTTCGCAAGGCACGAGTCCGACCGCGCAGCCCGTCGACGTACTTGGCATCTGCCGGACCCGCAGGCGGCGAAGCAGCTCCGGCCAATAGAAGCTCACGCAGACGCAGTTCATCCTGATGTCTACGGATCAGCTCGCGCAGGTACTCACTACTCGTGCCGTAACCGCGCTTGACCTGCTCACCGACAAATCGCTTGAGCCCGGTCGGAGGCGAGATGTTCATCGTGCTCATATCGACACAATTTATTGTCCTTGCCAAAAAAATGGCATGACGCCTGCGACGCGCGGGCCGTACCTTCCTCTTAGTGCACAGACCATTCCGGAGACTTCGACGCTCAGCGCGACGGTCACGCGCCCTGCCCGCATCGCGCTCGTGGTGTGCGCGCGCTGCAGATACGCTCAATGCTTCCCGCGCCGCAGCGGCACCGGCACATCCACGGGACCGCACTCGAGCCCGCGCCTGCTGGCCGGCGAACGGTCTCGCCATCCGGGACACCGCCCGACTGCCCCGGCACAAGTCGATTGCAATGCTCGCATCTCTACAGGTTGTCCGCGTGACGAGCCGGGGCTCACCATGGAAAGCCGTGCTTGCACCCAGAACTGACGCAAATTTGAACCTCAACCGACTTCTGAAGTCGGCATGAGCGCTCCCAGAAGGTCCGGATGCCGGCCCGCCGAATGCGGCTACCGCAAAGCCCCGCAGACTGCGGATGGCAAGTGTCACGCCCGTTCCTGACAGTGGACACTTCCACTCACCGCACCACTGCGCGAGGCTTGCGTGCAGCACACCAGCCTGACGGAGCAATTGCCACGAATGCCACTGCCCTCGCCTGCCACGGCCCGCGCACAGATCTGAACCCGTGCCGCTGGCCGTGCTGCACGAGATCAGCAAGCGGCTCCGC
>JAJXWE010000165.1 GCA_021781775.1 Pseudomonadota bacterium
TACCTATAATAATATTAGATTATCAAAGTTATAATTTAAAAATTCAAGTGTTTTTTGAAAGGCATCGAAAAAGAGTTCGCGTCTGCTCAGGGTCAGGGGACCCGTCCCTTCCCGGCCAACGTCCGCAAACTCGAGGACGTGCTCGCATGGGCGCTGACGCTGTGCGTCGGAACGATCACGCTTGCGGGCGCCGGCGCTGCGCTCGGAAATCAAGTGAAACGTATCGAGCGCAGCGCCATCCTGCAGGCGCTCGAGAAGAACCGCTGCAACAAGACGGCAGAGACGGCTGCCGCGGAGCGGCTCGGCGTGAGCTTCCGGGCGTTGCGCTACCGGATCAAGAAACTGGGGATCGAGTAGCGGCACCTTTCGGCCCGCAATTTCTTGCATAGTTACAGTTCAAGCTCAACATCGGCTCTTATGAATGGCTGAGCTAAGAAAACGCGGCGTTTTTCTTGTTTGCGACTCCATTATTGCCACTTTTCGGCGTGGCGTGAGGGAATTCGGGACGGCAAGGCCAGCATGTTCACACGGGCGCTGCAAATCCCTCTGGAGCAGCGCAAGAGCTTCTTCCTGTTCGGCCCCCGCGGGACCGGGAAGACGACCTGGCTCGCGCACAGGGTGCCCGATGCGCTGTTCATCAACCTGCTGCGCTCGGACTTCTATCTGCCACTCTCGGCCAATCCAGCCCATCTGCGCGCCCTGATCGGCGAACGGCCCGCTGGCTGGATCGTGATCGATGAGATCCAGCGCGTCCCGGAATTGCTGAACGAGGTGCACGACCTGATCGAGTCGAAGGGACATTCGTTCATCCTGACGGGCTCCAGTGCGCGCAAGCTGCGCCGCGGCGCCGTCAATCTTCTCGCGGGGCGTGCGCTGACCTACCACATGCATCCGCTGATCGCCGCGGAACAGGGTGAGGCCTTCGACCTGGCAAACTCGCTTAACCTCGGGCATCTGCCGGCGCGCTTCAGCGAACCGGACCCCGCCCGCTATGTGCGCGATTACGTCCAGACCTACCTGCGCGAGGAGATCATGCAGGGGGGCCTGACGCGCAATATCGGGAATTTCAGCCGCTTCCTCGAGGTGGCGAGCTTCTCGCAGGGATCAGTCCTGAACATCAGTGACGTCGCCCGCGACGCGCATATTCAGCGCTCGGTGGCGGAAAGCTACGTTTCGATTCTCGAGGACTTGCTGATCGCAGTCCGCCTGCCAGTGTTCACGCGCCGCTCGAAGCGTCAGCTCATCACCCACAGCAAGTTCTACTACTTCGATGCCGGCGTGTTCCGCGCCATCCGTCCCACCGGCCCGCTCGATTCCGCCGCCGAAATCGACGGACCGGCGCTCGAAACGCTGGTGCTGCAGGAGTTGCGCGCAGTCAACGATTATCACGCACTCGGCTATGACCTTCATTTCTGGAGAACCAAGCACGGACTGGAAGTTGATTTCGTTCTCTACGGCCCGCGCGGTCTGCTCGCACTCGCGGTCAAGCGGGCCAAAGGCGTCAATTCCGTCGATCTGCGGGCGCTGCGAGAATTTCGCAAGGATTATCCGGAAGCCTCCTGCATCGTGCTGTACGGCGGCGCCGAGCACCTGGTCCTGGACGGAATCCGTATCCTGCCCATCGCTGGAGCGCTGCGCGGGCTCGCGCAACTGTTGGCCGGGAACACCGGCCAGGAGCCGACACCTGCGCCGCGTGGGTGATCGCGCCCACTGGTCGGCTTCGTGCACACGAAGCGCGACCCGCATCGCGCGCCCGATCCCTGCGCCCGCAGTGCCGACTGCGGGCGCCGGACAGCGCGGCACGATGCGGCCCGGCGCCGCCATGACGGCTCTTCAGTGCGAGAGATCGCGACGTTTTCAGCAGCGGCCTGATGAACATCTGATCGTCCCCTGGAGCACCCGACCGAAATCGCATTCATCTTCTGGCGCACCGGATAGCGGCTCGCGGTGAGCGCGACCCGTCCCCTCTTGTCGAACTCGAGCCCCGCACGCGCGGCGCCTCAAGGCATGAACAGAACCGAACAGCAGTGCGTCACGAGTCGGCGCTCCCGATCGTCGTGCGCCGGATCGTCGCGATCCCGCGCAACGTGGCGGTGCAGGGGAAATTCGGCCGACCTGCGGGCTCTGATGGGCTGATGGGATTGCGCGGGGGGATTGCGCACGGATGACCCGCAGCCCTCCGGCGCCTGGCGGCGCGCCGAGACTCCATCACGGACAGGCGTGGCATGGACACTGATCGGCGCATCGACCTGTCGCGATGCGTGTTGCGAGTCAGCAGGCCGGCACCGCACACCGCGCGGGCAGCGCCTGTTCGAACATTGATACCGATCGTCCCGCACGCGAGGCGTTACGAGGATCCGACGCGGCTGCGCTGGCGGCGCCAGGCCGACCAGGGGCTCCTGCGCGGCGTGGCTGGCGATCGCCTTCAACATTGATCCGTCCGATGTCCTCTGGCTCCGTCCGCGCTGCAACGATCTCGGTCGCATCGGCTCGCAGGGCACGTTCCGCTACGCGGCTCGACGGAGTCTGAACGCTTCTCCCGCGCCCCACTCAGCGACGGCGGCCTCTTCGGCCCGAGCGCTGCCCGTCCAACTGTTCGCGCCTGGCCTCTTCGAGCGCTGCGCGCAGCTGCTGAATGTCCGCAAATCGTTCGAGATCCTGCGCGACACTATTTTGGACGTGTGCGAGCTCCGCCAGTGACTGCTCGAACTCCCGTTGCAAGCCGCCAGGGGTCATCGAGCGCGGCGAGCGGCCGGGGAATGCCGTGACGAGCGGTGTGATCAGCTCATCGATCTGCTCGCGCAGACGCTTGGCCTGGCGCTGCAGCGGACCAAGGTAAGGCTTCAGCTGCGCATCATCCAGTTCGGCGAGCGCCTCGGCCGCCCGCGCATCGACGCTCTGCTGCAGCTCGAGAACCCGCAGCAGATCGCCCGAGGCATAGGCGGCGTTCAGTTCCTGCATGAGCGCCGTCTTGCGTTGATGCTCCCCGGCGTCGGACTCCCGATCCGGGTGCAGCTTGCTCGCGAGGCGCCGGAACACGGTGCGCAGCGTGTGAGAGTCGAGTTCGCCGACTCCCGCACCGGAGTCCTCAGCGACCGCTTTGCTCCGCCGCCGGCGCCGCGGCGCGGCATCCTCCTCGGCGTCACCGAGCCAGGCGGCAAAGGCCTCCGCGGTCGGCTCTCCCTCGTAGGCCTCGAGATCGATGGGCAACTCCTCGGCCAGCGCGCGCAGCAGCTCGAAGCCTACGCGCTGCTGCTCGGCGCGCGCCACGGGGGCGTGCCGGTCGTAGAGGGCGATGAGCTCGGCGGTCTCCTCCTCTTCGAGCAGCTCGGTGAGCAATCCGAGCAGCAGTGCGCGCAGCGGCTCGCGATTGCCCCGGCCGAGCGCCGGATGTGTGTACTGACGATCGAGCAGGTGCGCGAGCGCACTCTGCTGCTCGCGCAGCTTCGCGGCGCGCGGCGCCAGCTCCGTGGCGATCCGCCGCACATGAACATCCATGAAGCCCTGCCACTGTTCGAGCTCGGCGCGCAGCGTCTCGATCCGCTTCAGCAGCGTGTTGAAGCGGCGTTGCGCTGCGGTGAGCGGCCGCGAACGGCGCAAAATGCCCGGCACGGCCGCCCCCTGCTCTGTCGCGGCCAGGCTCTGATCGGAAAACAGCGAAGCTTGCTCCACGCGGACACGCCCCCCATTGATGACCCAGGGCGCGATGCTACGAGTGCGGAACGCAGTGACGCAAATGGGGCGGACACCGGCGCGGCCGGGGCAAGCGGCCGCCCTGATCCCCAAGCCGCGCCGCGGCGGTCGCTGGTGACGCGCCGGACACGATGCCTGCACCCGGAGTCCGCACAGGACGGGCGGCCCCTCGATGCTCTGCCGCGCTTCCGCACTGGGCTCACCCACCCCACTGACGTTGCTCGGCTCGGAACGGACGGTGTCCGATACCCCCGAGGGACGAGTAGGACGGTCGGAGCGATACGGATGTCGCGCCCCCTGACGGATTTCGCCCGGGCATCGGCCTCACCGGCGCATCCGTCGCTCTGCGCCACGTGGGGCCACTACGGGGCGCCGGAACGGGCTGGACGCCACCCGGCCGCGGATGCGGCAATCACGATGCGTGCGCAGGCCTCCGCATCGGAGTCGGCATGATGGTGGCGGAGCGAAATCCCCAGCCGCGCGCAGACATCGGGCAGCCGGGTCGGTCGAATATTCCACACCCGGCGCGCAACCGTCACGGTGCAGACGAACGGGTGTGGGACCGGCGGCAGACCGTAGCTCACGCAGCAGCCGCTCAAGACTCGCCGGTCGAATGGCGCATTATGGGCCGCCAGGAACTGTACCGCGCCGATGCGGGCCTGGATCCGCGGCCAGATCTCGCCGAAGGTCGGGGCCGTACGGACGTGCGCCCAGGCGAGGCCGTGCACGGCCGTGAAGGTGAACTCGGGCGTCACCGGTCGGATCAGCTCATAGATGCGATCGACGATGCGGCCGTCATCGACGACGACCACCCCGAGGGCACAGGCACTGTCGGCCCGTGGATTGGCGGTCTCGAAGTCGATCGCCGCGAACCGGCCCGTCCCCGCGGCCGGCCGGCCGTGCGCGGGCCGGCCCTCGCTACGCAAGATCACGCAGCTTCAGCAGCGGCCCGATGAATTTCTGGTAGCTCTTCCAGCGCCCGACCGAGCTCGAATACATCTTCTGGCGCACCTGCCAGTTGCTGGCGGTCAGCACGGCGCGCTCGGTTTTGTCGAACTCGAGCACCTTCGGGTCCCATTCCAGCCCGATGAACTCGATGATGCGTCGGCTCCAGCGTTCCGGGTCGGCCACCAGTTCCGCGTAAGGCACCTCGAGAAACAAGTCCTGCGGCAGCACCGAACGCCAATGCCTGAGGAGCCGATGGTGCTCGCGGTAGTAGTGCGCGAGGTCTCCGAGATCCATCGCGAACGCCGCCGCGTTACTGAAGTCCTGGAAGTAACACGACAGACAGG
>JAJXWE010000166.1 GCA_021781775.1 Pseudomonadota bacterium
GCCCGGATTCTCCGGAGCCGACCTGGCGAACCTGGTCAATGAGGCGGCGCTGTTCGCCGCGCGGGCCAACAAGCGCATGGTCGGCATGGAGGAGTTCGAGCGCGCCAAGGATAAGATCATGATGGGCGCCGAGCGGCGCTCCATGGTCATGACCGAGGACGAGAAGCGCATGACGGCCTACCACGAGGCTGGCCATGCAATCGTCGGCATGTCGGTCCCTGAGCACGACCCGGTCTACAAAGTGACGATCATCCCGCGCGGGCGGGCGCTCGGGCTCACCCAGTTCCTGCCCGAGCAGGATCGCTACAGCATGTCCAAGCGTCGCCTGGAGAGCTCCATCGCGACGCTGTTCGGCGGACGGGTGGCCGAGGAGCTGATCTTCGGGCCCGAGGCAGTCACTACCGGGGCCTCGAACGACATCGAGCGGGCTACCGAGGTGGCGCGCAACATGGTCACCAAGTGGGGCCTGTCCGACAAGCTCGGGCCGCTCACCTATACGGAAGATTCCGGCGAGGTGTTCCTCGGCCGCAGCGTCACGCAGCATAAGCAGGTATCGGACGTCACCGCGCATGCCATCGACGAGGAAGTGCGGCGGGTGATCGAGAGCAACTACCAGCGGGCCAGAGACGTTCTCACCGCCTCGATCGAGAAGCTGCACGCGATGGCCGAGGCGCTGATCAAGTACGAGACCATCGAGGAAGATCAGCTCAAGGACATCATGGCGGGCCGGCCGCCGAAGCCCCCGAGCGGCTGGGATGACTCCCTCTCGCATCGTCCGCCGATGCCGCCGGGTCCGCTGCCAGGTGCGCCGCTCGGCTCGCCAGCGGGCTGAGCCGCCCGCGCAGCGGTCGCGGGCGGGCACGATGCGGTGAGCGCGCGGCTGCGCTGTGGCGAGCGGATGCTCGCCCTTGATTCCCCGGTGGCGATGGGTGTGCTCAACCTCACACCGGACTCCTTCTCTGACGGCGGCCGCTATCTCGACCCCGACCGTGCGCTTGAGCGGGCGCTCGAGATCGTGGCCGAGGGGGGCGCGATCATCGATCTCGGCGGGGAATCGACCCGTCCGGGCGCTGCCGCGGTGAGCGCAGCGGAGGAGCTGCGGCGCGTGCTGCCGCTGCTCGAGCGGCTGCGGCCCCGCACTAACGCCGTACTATCCGTCGATACCAGCAAGCCGGAGGTCATCCGGGCCGCCTCTGCCGCGGGCGCGGATCTCATCAACGACGTCTACGCGCTGCGCGCACCCGGAGCGCTCGAGGCGGCAGCTGAATCCGGCTGCGCGGTGTGCCTGATGCACATGCAGGGTGAGCCGCGCACCATGCAGCGCGCCCCGCACTACGAGGACGTGGTGAGCGAGGTACGTGCGTTTCTCAGCGAGCGCGTCACGGCCTGCCGCGCCGCAGGCATCGCCGATGAGCGCATCGTGCTGGATCCGGGCTTCGGGTTCGGCAAGACCCTCGAGCACAACTTGACGCTGCTGCGCCAGCTGCGCAAGTTGTGCGTGGCGGGCCTGCCGCTGCTCGCGGGGCTGTCCCGTAAATCGATGATCGGCGCGCTCACCGGCAAGCCCGCCGGGGAGCGCCTGCACGGCAGCGTCGCTGCGGCGCTGATCGCGGCGCAAAACGGCGCCGATATCCTGCGCGTGCACGACGTCGCCGCGACGGTCGATGCGTTGCGGGTGCTGCACGCCGTTGGCAGGCCGGACCGGGGGGGCGGGCCGGCCTAGAAGGTCTGTCGAGTGTCCTGGGGGATTGCATGCCTGCACCGCGCCGTGGCATGTATTGGGCCTTCGCTGCTCGGGGGTCGGGACGCGACGGGGTCTGAGATGCTCGCAACGAGAGTGGAGTCACGCTGATGGCGGGCCGCGATCTCGCGCTGATGCGCCTGGTGTTCGCAGCGGCGGCCTGTCTCGTTCTGGTCTCACCGAGCGCGTCGGCGCGAGTGAACGGCGCGCCCTCGCTGTGCAGACGTCTCGCGGTCCGGCTGGGCCGCTCGCCGGGGAGCGCGGTCAGGGACGCGCAGGCGCTCGACCAGTGGCTGCGTCCCTGGGTGCGCTTTGCGCACACGCATCCGGTCACTGCCGATGCCTTGAGCCGGCAAGTCATGCGACTGTGGCGAACCGAGGCGGGTAGCGCGCGAGCGGCCCACGTGCAGAGGCTGCGCGGCAGCGGCCTGATGCGCATCAGCGGCGCCGGCGCAGAACTCTACGAGCCGTGCTCGCAGGCGATGTATCTGCGGCGGTCCCGGGGCGGCGCGTCGCGCGTGCTCGCAGTACCGATACTGAACCCGGCACCATGCCGCAGGTTCGGGCAGCGGCGCGCTCTGGCGACGGTCCTGGGACAACCCGCGTACGTCGAGTCCGATCGGCTCGATTTCACGAATTCCGATGCGTTGTTGCGGATCGTGCCTTGGCTGGGTCGTGACTGGGGGCGAGTCTGCCCGCTGACGATTCGCTTCAGCTATCAGGCAACACTCACGCATCGGCCGTATTGCCATGCGGATCGAGCCGTGTGCGCGGCCGCCGGCGGAGTGGCGCCGGCGCTGGGGCGGCGCTATCGGCTCTACGTGATCAGTTCGGTCACGGCCGTCACGGCGCGGCGGGCCGCACCGGACATTCAGTTCGGCAATTCGCTGACTGGCCGGCAGTGGCGGCTGATCGGCCGCGGGCAACGCCTCGCCGCGGCGCGGGCGCTTGCCCCGGCGAACGGTGCACCGCCGTGGTTACCCGATCAACTGAGCCTGCGCGCCGTGGAATTCTTTCCGCTGCAGCTGAATGGGCGCAGTTATCTCGGCGCGGTCGGGCCGGGACCCCACGCGAGCACGTTGCTGTTCGGCGTGTTCCGGGTTCCGCGCGCGCGCAGCCGTCGGTTGCATCCGCTGGCCGTATTCCGGATGCGCTGGCAACCGGTCAGCGTGCAGTCGGTCCAAGTGTCGGATCGGCGTGCGGCCGCACCGCTGGAGTGAGAACTGTGCGCACTCGAGGATGAAGCGGATGAACACATGCACCGATTCGCCGGTGCGGGTCGGGCTGACCTGCGCAATCGCCTCCGCGGCCGTCCTCTGGAGTGCCGCAGCGAACGGCGCGTCCGCCGGATCGGTCTGCGCACGGCTTGCGGCGCAAATAATCGGCACGTCCGCTGCCGTGATGCACAAGGCGCACTCGCACGATCGCGGGCCTGAGCGGTGGATCACCTACCCCGCGGTGCGCCTGCCGCCGGACACGGAGGCATACCGTCGGGTCGCGGCGGCTTGGCGAACCCAGTTTCCCCGCGAGCCCGGTTCTGTTCCGCCCCTGATCAGCGTCGAGGCGCTGCAGGGAACGGGTTTGTTCGTGGCGAGCACTGTTCTGGGTTCGGCGGACTGCCTGGCCGCGACGTTCATCGATTGGCAGGCGGGCGGACCGGTGCGGGTGATCGGCGGCCCGCAGCTTCACGTGCCGCCCTGCGGGCGCGCGGGCCGTTGGGCCTCCATTGCGCGGGTGATGGGACGGGCGGCCTATGTCGAGACCGCGCCCGCCGTTTCCACGAGCACGGATTCGGTGCGCTACGTCATGCTCTGGAGCGGCCACGCGTGGCGCCGTCCGTGCGCCGTGTCGATCCGCTACGCCTACCCCGTGAGGCAGTTGTATTGCCGAGCCGCCGCGGGCGTCTGCGCCGCCGCGCGCAGGATGTTCCGCGACCTCGAACGCCGATACCACCGGCACTCGCTGAGGCTGAAGGACGCATTGAACGGGAGTGCCCGTGCGCTGCCGACATTCCATCCTCAGGGCGCTCTGGATGCGCACGGCCGGGCGCTCCTGACCCGTGCGCGGCGACTCGGGATGCCCAGGCGCCTCGTGCCGGCGGACGAGGGGTCTGCCGCATGGGCGCGGCACTTCAGTCCCTCCGCTGCCGAGTTCTTTCCGCTGCGGCTCGAGGGCGCGCTGTATCTGGGCGCGGCGGTGCGTTCGCAGCGCCCGAGCACGGCGCCTCCGCGGCGCCGCCGGCTGTTCGTCCTCTTCGATGCCCCGCGGGCGAGCAGCCCCCGACTGGAGCCGCTGGCCGCCTTCACGGTGCATCGGACCCTGTCCGCAGTGACATCCATCGGGGCGAGCGAACAGACCGCCTCACCGCGCCCCGGGCGGGCGGGCCCGTGAGCGCCCGCGGGTGGCCGCGGCAGGGGTGAGCGGTGTCGCAGGCGTGCCGGAGCAAGCTGGCCCGCCACCGGGCCAATGGCTGATAATGCCCGCCGCGACGAGTCTGAGAAGGCGAGGCCGGACGAGTGAGCAGAAGATATTTCGGAACCGATGGCGTCAGAGGCCGCGTGGGCGAGCATCCGATGACGGTGGATTTCGCGCTGCGCCTGGCGAGCGCCGCCGGCCAGGTGCTCGCCCCGCAGGGCGGGACCGTGCTGATCGGCAAGGACACCCGCGTCTCGGGCTACATGTTCGAGTCGGCGCTCGAGGCCGGCTTCGTCGCCGCCGGGGTGAATGTCATGCTGATCGGGCCGCTGCCGACACCCGGCATTGCGTACATGACGCGCCGCTTCGAGTGCGACTTCGGGGTGGTCATCAGCGCCTCGCATAACCCCTACGACGACAACGGCATCAAGTTCTTTGACGGCGAAGGCGGCAAGCTTTCCGATGAGCTCGAGGCGCGCATCGAGGCCGAGCTCGACAGTCCGGTGCTCACCCGCTCCTCGCGCAGCCTCGGGCGCGCCATGCGCGTCGACCGATCGCGCACGCATTACCAGGACTTCTGCGCCGCGACGCTGCCGGCGGGCGTCGATCTCGCCGGCCTGAAGATCGTCATCGATTGCGCCAACGGGGCGGCCTACAAGGTCGGTCCGCGGATTCTGGCCGACCTCGGGGCGGAGATCGTGCCGATCGGCTGCTCGCCGAACGGGCGCAACATCAATGACGGCTGCGGCTCGCTGCATCCGGAGTTGCTGCAGCTCACCGTG
>JAJXWE010000167.1 GCA_021781775.1 Pseudomonadota bacterium
GAACGCCTCGCTCATGCCCATCGCAGCGCCGTGCACGAGCAGATGCTCGAGCATGCTGCGGCCGAAGCCGCGGCTGCGCTGCACCTCGGCGACGCACAGGTTGAGGATGTGCACCTCGCCGGCCCCGAGGCTCATCACCCCGTAGCCGCAGATCCGCTCCTCGACACTGATCACCCGGCAGAAATAGCCGACCCGCAGGCAGTCGCGGAAGATCCCGGCGCTCCAGGGAAACGGATAGGACTCGCGCTCGATCGCGAACACCTCGGAGACATCGAGTACCCCCATCGCCCGGATTACCGCCGGCGAGACAGGCTCGAGCAGCTCAGGAGCGGTGGCCATCGTTCGGTTCGTCGTTCATGCCCTGCGCGAACACGGTGCGCGCGAACTGCAGATCTTCCCACGCCTTGCGCTTGTCCGCAGGCGTGCGCAGCAGATAGGCCGGATGATACGTGACCACGAGCGGGACGTTGTGCTCCCCGAAGCGGTGCACCCGGCCACGCAGGCGTGCCAGCGGCGCATCGGTGAGCAGCAGGTTCTGTGCGGCGATCCGTCCGACCGCCAGCAGCAGCCGCGGCCGCACCAGCTCGATCTGCCGCTGCAGGAACGGCAGGCAGGCGCTCACCTCCTCGGGCTTCGGATCGCGGTTGCCCGGCGGGCGGCTCTTGAGGATATTGGCGATGTAGACGTTGGTGGCGCGCGACAGGCCGATCGCGCGCAACATCGCATCGAGCAGCTGGCCGGCCCGGCCGACGAACGGTTCCCCGCGCCGGTCTTCCTCGGCGCCCGGGGCTTCCCCGATCACCATCCACTGCGCCTCGGGATTGCCCACGCCGAGAACGCCCTGGGTGCGCGTCTGATGCAGCGCGCAGCGGGTACAGGTCCGCACCTCCTCGCGCAGACGCTCCCAGGCTGCGGCCGCAGGCGTCCCGCCGCCGGGTGCGCCCGTGACCACCGGTTCAACCGGCACCTTGATCTCGGCGGGCGATAGGACGGCCGGCTCGGGCACCGCCAAGTGAGCCGGCGGCGCGCGGCGCGCCACCCACTGGTCGATGCCGAGCGCCTCGAGGTAGTGCGTGCGCCGGGCGTCGGGCGGCATCAGGTCGGCCGCTCCCGCCGCGGACGGTGGCGGCGCCGCAGGCGCCGCCACACCCACATCAGCGGCGCCGAGATCGCATAGCCGCCGAAGATGGCGAGCAGGATCAGCGGCGGGTCGCTCGCGATCAGCACGAAGGCGAGCGGCACGAACAGCAGGAAAATGAAGCGGATCGGCCCGTCGAAGTCGATTTTCTTGAAGCTGAAGAAGCTGAAGCGGCTGACCATCAGCGCACCGGCGAGCACGGTCACGGTGAAGGCCACGATCAGTCCGGTCAGCCCCGGCTCGCGCCACTGGCTCGACACCCACACGAAGCCGGCCACGGTGGCCGCGGCCGAGGGACTCGGCAGCCCCTCGAAATATCGCTTGTCGACCGTCGCGGTGCGCACATTGAAGCGCGCCAGACGCAGCGCGGCGGCGGCGGCGTAGAAGAAGCAGGCCAGCCAGCCGAACCGTCCCCAGGCCCGCCCGTACTCGGCGATGCGCACCACGCCCCACTGGTAGGCGACGATGGCCGGGGCCACCCCGAAGGAGACCATGTCCGAGAGGCTGTCGTACTCCTTGCCGAAGGCGCTCTCAGTGCGTGTCAGGCGGGCGATGCGCCCGTCCAGGGAATCGAACACCATGGCCACGAACACCGCCATGCCGGCCGGTGCGAAGTGCTTGTCGATGGCAGCGACGATGGCATAGAAGCCGGAAAAGAGACTCGCCGTGGTGAGCAGGTTCGGCAGCAGGTAGAAGCCCCGGCGCGGGCGGCGTTCAAGCGCTGTATCGCTCGAATGGCTCTCGGGGCTCGGACTGGCGGACATGGTGCAGGCGGACTCTGTCGCTCGGATCGGGTGTTTCGCGCCGCCCATCTTATCAGCTCGAGCCCAGCTGTTATGATGCACCTTCACCCTTTGGCCAAGATTGCGCGTCATGAGGCTCTCGCAGTACCCCATTCAGACCACCAAGGAAACCCCCGCCGAGGCGGAAATCATCAGTCACCAGCTGATGCTGCGCGCGGGGCTGATCCGCCGCCTCGCCTCGGGCCTGTACAGCTGGTTGCCGCTCGGCCTGCGCACGCTGCGCAAGGCCGAGGCGATCATCCGCGAGGAGATGAACCGCTCCGGGGCGCTCGAGCTGCTGATGCCGGTGATCCAGCCGGCCGAGCTGTGGCAGGAGTCCGGCCGCTGGCGCGAGTACGGCCCGGAGCTGCTGCGCCTGAAGGACCGCCATCAGCGCGACTTCGTGACCGGACCGACCCACGAGGAGGTCATCACCGACATCGCCCGCCGCGAGCTGCAGAGCTACCGGCAGTTGCCAGTGAATTTCTACCAGATCCAGACGAAGTTCCGCGACGAGATCCGCCCGCGCTTCGGGGTGATGCGCGCGCGCGAGTTCATCATGAAGGACGCCTATTCGTTCCATGCCGACGAGGCGTCGCTCGAGGCCGGCTACCGGCTGATGCACGAGACCTACACGCGCATCTTCTCGCGCCTCGGACTCGAGTTCCGCGCCGTGCGCGCCGATTCCGGGCCGATCGGCGGCGACGTGTCGCAGGAGTTCCACGTCCTGGCCGCCTCCGGCGAGGACGCCATCGTATTCTCCGACGCGGACGGCTACGCGGCAAACATCGAGGCGGCCGAGGCGCTGCCGCCCGCGGGGGCCCGGCCCGCGCCGGGCGCACCGCTCGAGCGGGTCTCGACCCCGGGCGCCAAAACCATCGAGGCGCTGAGCCGCATGCTCGCGGTCGAGCCGGCCCGCTGCTTAAAGACGCTGCTCGTCGAGGGGGATGGCGAGGGTGACGCATCGGTGGTGGCGCTGGTGATCCGCGGCGATCACGAGCTGAACGCCGCCAAGGCGCAACGTCTGGCGGGCGTGGCAAGCCCGCTGCGCATGGCGGGCGCCGAGCGCATCCAGCATGCGAGCGGCTCGCAGGCCGGGTACCTCGGCCCGATCGGCCTGAAGTGCCGCCTCTACGTCGATCACAGCGCGCTCGCGGTCGCGGATTTCGTCTGCGGCGCGAACGAGACGGACATGCATCTCACGGGCGTCAACTGGGATCGCGACGTGCAGGGCTACGTCGCGGCCGACATCCGCAACGTCATCGAGGGCGATCCCAGCCCGAGCGGCCGGGGGCACCTGAAGCTCGCCCGCGGCATCGAAGTCGGTCACATCTTCCAGCTCGGACGCAAGTACAGCACCGCCATGAAGGCGCTGGTGCTCGACGAATCGGGCCACGAAGTGACCGTCCTGATGGGCTGTTACGGCATTGGCGTGACGCGCGTCGTGGCGGCGGCCATCGAACAGAATCACGATGCGCGCGGCATCATCTGGCCGGAGCCGCTGGCGCCGTTCCAGCTGGTGCTGGTGAGCCTCGGGGCGCAGAAGGCCCCGCACGTGCGCGAGGCGGCCGATCGGCTCTACACGGAGCTCACGGCCGCGGGCATCGAGGTGCTCTACGACGACCGCGACGCGCGCCCCGGGGTGAAGTTCGCCGATGCGGAGCTGCTGGGCATTCCGCACCGGCTGGTGGTGGCCGAGCGCGGACTGACGGCCGGTCGTCTGGAGTATCGCCATCGACGCGACAGCGAGAGCGTGGAATTCCCCGCCCATGAGGCCCTGGCGTTCCTGCGCGCGCGCCTGGGCGGCTAGGACGAGCGCGGCGCTGCTCGTCACGCTCGCCCTCGGGGCCCCGCGCGCCGAGGCGGCCGGACAGCGCGACGCGGCGCTGCGGCCCATCGTCCAGCACGCCATCACGCAGGCGCAATGTTTCCTCAACCGCTACGATGCGGCGGTCTGGTACACGCTGATGGAGCCGCGGCTCGAGCGCTTCGTGCACGACCCGGCCGAGCGGCTGAGCATCCTGAAGCAGGTGTACTGCGTGACGCACCAGCCGGGCACGGCGAAGGTGCCCCCGGGGCTGGTGCTGGCGGTGATGCAGGTGGAGAGCGATTTCAACCGCTGGGCGGTCTCCGGCAGCGGCGCGGTCGGCCTGATGCAGGTGATGCCGTACTGGCCGGAGCGGCTCGGTATGAAGGGCTACGAGCTGGTGCGGGTCACGGACAACATACGCATGGGCTGCGCGATCCTGCGCTACTACCTCGAGATCACTCACGACGACGTGCGCCTCGCGCTCGAGGAATACAACGGCAGCGTCGGGCGGCACGTCTACCCCGACCGCGTGCTCACCGCCTGGGAAAACTGGAACGGCGCGGACGATCTGGGTTTCCCGGTGCGCGCGCCGGGGGGCGGCGCGGCGCGGCGCTAGGCGGTATGAAACCCCGGTGGTGGTGGCGGGGCGTGATCGCTGACCTCGACCGTCTCCACCCGGCTCGCCGCCGAGCCTTCCCACAGCCACTCGACGAACCGCATCACCGTGTCCGCTTCGCCGCAGGCCAGCACTTCCACTCGCCCGTCGGGCAGGTTGCGGGCATAGCCGTGCACGCCGAGCTCCAGCGCCCGGCGCTGGCAGGTGGCACGGTAGAACACCCCCTGCACGCGACCCGATACCAGACACCTCTTGCAGATCATTGATGCAATATACGCTACCGGGATTTGCCGCCGAGTCGCACCGAGATGACCGAGATCCTTGTCCTCTACTACTCCCGCGGCGGCGCGACCGCCGAACTCGCCCGTCAGGCCTGTCGCGGCATCGAGAGCGTGCCCGGAGCGAGCGCCAAGCTGCGCTCGGTGCCACCGGTGAGCGCCGAGAGCGAGGGGGCGGCGCGGCCAGTGCCCGCGAGTGGCGCCCCGTACGCGACGCTCGATGACCTGCGCGCCGCCGACGGCCTGCTGCTCGGCAGCCCGACCCGCTTCGGCAACATGGCCGCACCGATGAAGTACTTCCTCGACGGCACC
>JAJXWE010000168.1 GCA_021781775.1 Pseudomonadota bacterium
CACAGTGGCCAGGCCCGCTGACCGGCCCCGGCTCACGCCGCATGGAATTGAGGAGAAGGACATGAGACACACTGTTCACCCCTTGACCCGATGGGCCGCCGCCGCGGCGCTCACGCTGGCGGCCTCCCTCGCCGCCGCCGCCCCGGCAGCACCGCCGCGCATCCACCTGCACCCGCTCGATGCTGCGCGGCGGACCGTCGCACTGCCGGACGGCATTCGCATGGCCTACGTCGAACTCGGTCCGCGCGACGGCACGCCGGTGGTGCTGATCCACGGCTACACCGACAGCGACCTCGACTGGGCGTCCCTGGTGCCGTACCTGTCGAAGCACTTCCGGTTGATCCTGCCCGACCTGCGCGGTCACGGCAGCTCGAGTAAGCCCGAGTGCTGCTACACGCGCTATGACTTCGCCTACGACGTGAAGCTGCTGCTCGATGCGCTGCACGTGCGGCGCGCCGACATCGTCGGACATTCTCTGGGCAGCATCGTCGCGCAGACCTTCGCGGAGAACTGGCCGCAGCGCACCCAGCGGGTGATCCTCATCTCCTCGACGGCCTCGGCGCCCCCGAAGAGCATCGACGGCAAGCCCCAGTACGACTGGGAAGCGCAGATCCGCCGGCTGAAGGAACCGCTCAACCCCGATTCTAAATTCATGCGCGCGTGGTGGTCCTCACCCACCCCGGTCGATCGGCGCTTCTTGCGGCGCGAACGACGCAACGCCGCGGCCATTCCGCTGCAGGTGTGGCTCGCGGTACTCAATCAGGGGTTGAGCACCGATGCGGTCAACGATCTCGCCCGAACCCTGCCGGAGCTGAAGGCACCGACGTTGCTCATCTGGGGCAGCAAGGATCCGATCATGCTGCCGCCGATGCGCCGCTCTCTCGAGCGCGCCCTGCCGCACGCCAAGGTTGTGATATTCCCCGGACTGGGACACAACCCGTTCTGGGAAGACCCGCGCGGCTGCGCCGCCGTGATCAACGCGTTTCTCAATCCTGCCGCCAACGTGAGCCGCTATGCGGCTACCGGCTGAGCGGCGCCCGCTCCCCGATTCTCTTGCCCTCATTGTGGAGACTCACGCCATGACGTTGAAAGTCCACCAACCGACGCGACGCAACCCCGTGCCGCTCGCCATCCTGCTCATCGCCGGCGCCGGCGCCTGCGGCCCAATCCGGGCGGCCGGCCTCAGCGCGGCACCCACCGTCGGGGCCGGCAGGCCCGACAATCTGCAGGAAATCGTCGTCACCGCGCAGAAGCGCCGGCAGCTGCTCGCCAAGGTGCCGGAGAGCATCACCGCCTTCACCTCCCAGGCACTGCACGACTTTCACATCAAGTCGTTCGATGACTACGCGGCGATGACCCCGAACCTGTCGTTCTCCTACGGCGGTGGCCCGACCGGCATCGCCGATTCGCGCACGGTCGCCATTCGCGGTATCACCGGGCAGAACCTGTTCGGTACCTCCGGCGCCACCGGCTTCTACATCGACGACACGCCGCTGCCGAGCTCGGTCGACCCGCGCATCGTCGACATCGCCAACATCCAGGTCCTCAAGGGCCCGCAGGGCACGCTCTACGGCGAGAGTTCCCTCGGTGGCAACATCAAGCTCGTCACGCGTCAGCCGGACCTGAAGCGACGTACGTTGCACTTCACGATGCACGGCGGTGCGACCTCCGGCGGCGGCAGCCCAGACGAAGGCGGCAGCGCGATCATCAACCTGCCGATCGTGCGCAACACGCTCGGCGTGCGCATCGTCGCGTTTGCCAATCACGATGCGGGATACCTCACGCGCACGTATCCCAATCCATCGAGCCCCGGCGTGACCGATCCCTTCCTGAGCGTCCCGCGCACCAGCGTCGGCAACCAGGGGGCCATCACGACGTACGGCGGCAGCGTCACGGCGCTATGGGCCGTGACATCACGGTTCAGCGCCACGCTGCGCATCATGGCGCAGGAGCAGGACGATCACGGCTTCCCGGCGACGTTCGCGCCCCTGCCTGCCTTTACCCCCGTCTACACGCTCAATCGCGCCTTCAACGTGCAGCCCAAGGCGAGTGACCGCTGGGCGACGTCGTCGCTGGAGCTGAAATACCGCGGCAACGGCTGGAACTTGGTGTCGGCGAACAGCTATTTCCACCGCCACACTCAGGACATCGAGGACTCGACGTACGGCACCCAGCAGATCTTCAGCTCGTACTATCAGGTCTCAGGCCTGCCGGCGCAGCCGTACCTCTGGAACGGCGAGCACTACTTCAACCAGTTCAACAGCGAGACGCGCTTCTCCTTCGACCCGATTCACGGCGTGAGCGGCACGTTCGGCGTGTTCGTGTCGAACTCGCGCGCACTGTTCTGGATCCCGCCGACCAATGCGCAGGGCCTCGTGGCGGCGACTGCGAACAACACGGTGGTCGGTCCGTGGCCGAACGATCTGATCTGGACGCAGCGCAACCCCGGCAGTGAGAAGGACTATGCGATCTTCGGTCAGATCTACTGGAAGTTCCTCAACAAGTTCACCCTGACCCTGGGCGCACGCCAGTACTGGTTGAAACAGCACAGCGATTACACGGCCAACGGGTTCATGAACTTCGGCCCGACGCCGAGCGATCCGCAGAGCAACAGCCAGAACGGCACGGATCCGAAGTTCGCGCTGTCCTACCAGGCAAACAAGGCCACCATGCTGTACGTCTCGGCGTCCAAGGGATTCCGGGCGGGCAACGCCCAGGCATCCCTGCCCTTCTGCGCCGAGCCGAACCTGCCGGTCAATGACATCACGCATCTGAAGTCCGACACGCTCTGGACCTACGAGGCGGGCGCCAAGGTGCAGCTGCAGAACCCGCAGATGCTGCTCACCGCAGACGGCTTCCACATCGACTGGAACAACATTCAGCAGCAGGTGGCGCTGCCGTGCGGTGCGTACTTCGAGATCAACGGCGCCAAGGCCAAGATCGACGGCGCGGAATTCGAGGCCATGGGCTACCTGCTGCCGCAGCTGCAGGTGCGGCTCGGACTCGGTTACGAAGCGACCGACATCACCAATCCGGGCGCGCTCGGCCTGGTGGGACTCTCGCCCGGCTCGCGGATCATGGGTGTGCCGGCCTGGACGGCAAGCGCCGGCAGCATGTACCGCCATGCGCTCACCGACAACGTGAGCGGCTTCGTGTCGGCCAACTACAGCTACACCGACAGCAGCGAGTCGCTGCTGAACTGCCGCGCAGGTGCCATTGCGACACGGCCGAGCTTCTCGCTGGTCGGAGCGCGCATCGGCATCGACTGGGGACGCTCGGAGCTCTCCCTCAACGGCACCAACCTAACCAATGCCAAGCCAAACCTCGGGGATCTCGGCTACGTCGGCTATGCGCAGTACACCGCCACCGGGGTGGTCATTCCGGAGGTCGCCACCATGCGTCCGGCGACCGTGACCATCGAGTATTCGCGCTCACTGTCATTCTGATCGCGGACGCTGCAGTTGCAGGCCAGGGATGGCCGCCGCCGCAGAGGCGCCCGGACGCGGGGTGTTCCGCACCGGGCGACTCCAGCGGGTGCTGGCGCGACTGCCGTTGAGTGCGTATTTTTTGGGATGGCGCAACGCGCCAAAGGGGCGGCCCAAGCGCCCTGCCGCTCGGGCAATCGCTAGCGCCTCGCGCGGACCCTCTTCTCGGCCCCGTCCGGGGCGGCGTGGTCGGCCCAGGTCTCCACCATGGACAGGTGCAGGCGCAGCTGCTCGATCTGCCGTGCCGCTGGCCAGTCCCCGGGGCTCGCCACGGTACTGGCGGTCAGGCCATTGAGGAAGGTCACCACCGAACGCAGTACGCGCTGCTGCGTCTCGGGCGACCAACGCGACCATTGCGGCCAGCCGCGCGCCAGACAACGTTCGAACAGCTGCATGTAGGCGCGGTGCATCCGGCTGTTGATGCTCTTGAGGCGCTTGTCGGCCGCCACCTGGCCCCAGAAGGCGGTCCAGAAAGCGCACTCGGTGAATCGAGCCGCATCGATAGGCAGCGCCTCGGTAAGCAGCGCGAGCAGGTCTGGCTCCCCGCCCGCATCCGGCGGGCGGGTGAGTCGGTGCTCGATGCGGCGCAGGATCAGCCGCAACGCGGCGATGACGATTTCCTGCTTGGTATCGAAATAATGCGCCACCATGCCGGTGGTGTAACCGGCCTCGCGCGCGATGCGCACGATCGTCGCCTGCTCGAATCCGTACTTCGCGACGACTCGACACGCCACAAAGGCGATTTCGTCGCGCCGCCGAGCATGGTCGACTATTTTGGGCATTCCGCTAGCGCACTCCCGGCGATCACGTGCCCTGCAAGCCTACATGACTTGAGGCCTGCTCGGGAACAGGCAGCCGGGCGTGAGCGGTCCGGATGGCCTGCAGACGCGCGCGCACCGCCGCGTCGATTGACGCCGCCGCCCCCGAGGCGGCGTGGCTGAACTGATGGAGCTGATCAGCGCTGGCGATCAGGTGGCCGTCGCTGCGGCGCCTGAGCCAGTGGAACAGATGGACCCGGCTGTCCGTCAGTCCCAGCACCTGCGTGGTCACGGTCACGGGCTCGAGCGCCCCAGCCCGGGCATGGCGGATCAGATGCGTCTGCACGGCCGCGAAGCCCCGGTCCGCGTCGTCCGCGCCGCTCGTGCGAAACAGGGCGTCGGCGGCGTCGTCGAACACCTGCAGGCAGCGAGAGTCGCTCAGCTGGCCGCCACGGTCGACCCACTCGGCGCGCACCTCGGTCTGCAGCGTCTCGAGCGGCCGCTCGCCGGCCGCCGCGACGGGCTGCACACGCGCAGCGCTTTCGGCATACAGCCGATCCTCGAGCGCACGCAGGGTGGAGCCCGCACCGATGTCAAACTGCTTCAGGACCTGCTGGATGGCCACCAGGTAATCATCGCGCAGGCGCTCCAGCTCGCGGATCGAACGGCCCGCGGCCTGCGCCTGCGTGCC
>JAJXWE010000169.1 GCA_021781775.1 Pseudomonadota bacterium
CTTTCATCGTTCTGACGCTGCTGCTCCCCATGGCAATCTGATACCGCTCCGCCAGTTTTGCCACGGGAATCCGGATCACCTGATCCTTCGTTCCATAGTACATACGCACGGGCGAATGGAAGATCTCCTGATAGGTCTGCGCGGCGGCGAGCAGTCTTCCGAAGGGAGAGTCCGCCAAATAAGTTGAATTCTGGTAACGCTTGCGGAAATACCCCAGCAAGCCCCCTGGGTGATGGGCGATCCTGCCCAGCAACGCGTTCAGCGCCGCGAGGTTCGGGTAATTGCGGGTATAGATGCGTTTGAACGCCGAATAATATCGCGGCTTGATGACCGACATTGCCAGTCCCGGCCGAGCGTCATAATGCTGATAGGAAAACAGACTCAGCGCAACGATGGCGTTCTCCCACATCGGGTCGCTCGGAGTCGGATGGTACAGCCAGGCGTTCATCGCCGCGAACGGGTCGTTCGGGGAAGCCGCGGTGAAAGACGCCGTGACTCGTATGCCGAGCGTCTGCAGCTTCTCCAGGAATGCGGTTGTGACCAGCCCGCCCTGCGACCAGCCGGCGAGAAACAGGCGCGACTCCCCGATACCCCGCTTGATGAGAAAAGCCGTCACAACACGGTACAGATCGATGCATGCCTGCTGCTCGCTGGCCTTGACCGTATATGCCTCGGGTTGATTGGAGTCGCCGAGACCGAAATAGTCCGGCGCCATGACCACGTATCCCTGGCCCGCGTATTGGGCGACCATCAGGCGGGTCTCGAACGCTCCCGAATACTGGGAATATCCCGACGGGTTGGAGCGGGAAAACGCATAGGACGGGACCTGGTACCGTCCGAATACCGTGCCATGCTGATACGAAAGCACCGGAAGCGTTCGCGACCCCGGGACGAGCGGAATGGCGAGTAAGCCGGAGGCCTCGGCCCGCTCGCGATGCAGCTCCGGGATGACCGACCGGTAATCGACTCGGTAGATCGCGACAGGATATTTCGCCCCCTGATAGCGTGGCCATCGATACCCTTTGGGTCGTTCGCTCGGCGGAAGAAAGTGTTCCCGCCCCGTGGTGAGGACTCTATCCAGTTGCGCGACGGACTCGGTACCGAGCAGCGTGAATCGGGCGTTCTGCGCCGATGCAGCGCAGCAGACGCACAGCAGCACCCCTGCGCATAGAATCCTTCTCATCAACGCCCCCCGGTGAATTTGTCATTTCGGAATAGTCTAACCTGTCAGGACGATCACAGACCGTATTTTGAGACCTGACGGTCGCTCACGGCGGCCATTAGCGCGGCAGCGAACAGCTTACCGTCGCTCGGACACGCTGACTGCGTGGACACGATTGGCTCTTGGCGTATCGGCCGCGCCGCCAGCACGGCGCGCCGCGAATGCCCCGGCGTCGCTCCTCCGCGACACGATCGCCATAGAGGGGACCCGGGATCCCGATCTGGGCTGTGCGGCGCCTACGCCGATCGTGTCACACACGGGCACCGCGCACGCCCGCACTGCTTCGCTCCATCTGCATGCCACGAAATTCAACGAACGATGTGATCCGGTTCCACAGATAGTCACCGAACTGGAACGGTTCGAACGCATCGACTGAATCGATCGGCAAAGGTGCGATGATCGCCTCGGCGCGTGCTTCGTAGAAAAACGGTATCGAGAAGCGCTCGATGCCGGCGCCCAGCACCCGGTGTTCCGTGGCACGGATCCGCCCGGCCGACCATCGTTCGAGCACCTGCCCGAAATTCACCACCAGCGTCCCCTCTACAGGTGGCACGTCCACCCAACGACCATCGCGCCAGCGAGCCTGCAGCCCCGCCACTCCGTCCTGCGCAAGAAGCGTAATAAAACCTGAGTCGGTATGCGGTGCGCCAACCACGTAGCGGCGCGTCGGATGCGATTCGATCCAGACTCCCGGATCATTGACCGTTGCAAGCTCTGCGGCGTCTCGCGGCGGATACCGGATGAGCCGCAGCGTCGACAGCCCATGATGGAACGACGCATCGAAGTGATGCGGATGCAGCCCGAGATTGCGCGCCAGGGATCGCAGCAGCGACTCGGCCACCTGCTCCATTGCGCGGTAGTAGGTCGCGACTGCGGATCGCCACCCGGGCAGGGTAGCCTCTTCCGGCAATGGCGTGGCCTCGCGCAACGGATCGCCCGGCACGATGAGCGCCGCTCCGTGGGCGATGTCGCCACCCATGTCGATTCCCTCTTTCGAGGTCAGATTCCCGGGTTGAACCGGAAACCACCCACGGTAGACGTTTTGATTTTCCGGTGCGAATTTCCGCCGGTACAAGCGACGCTTCTGGGCATCGTCCAGAGCAAATATCGCCAAAACCTCAGCTCTGCCGGCCGGATCGAGCATCGCCGCGCGAGGCATCCCGTGAATACAGGCGAACCCGACGTCCCGGGCGGCCGCTGCAAGCGCATCGTCAACGCTCGCCACGGCCGCGGAATCGGTTTCAAATAGCGGTGCGACATCGACCAGCGGAATGCGTTGCGCCCCGGCAGCTTCGTTGTGCGCACTCAGGCCCATGCTCTCGTGTCCAGATAGCGCAGCATGATCATGACACCGTCAGAAAGCCGCCCACGCTGGCAGTCGAAGCGGGCGAAACGTCGGCATTGACACGATCCATTCCCTGCCTGGCCCGGCGCAATCATAGCCCGAAATCGCCTGACCGATGAAGGGGCCCCGGTCAACGTCCACGCTCGGCCATAACCGCTGGCGTGTGGTTCTGAGCGGGAACGGTGCGACTAGCGCCGCCGGCGTAGCAACCCGCGTGCCGAACGCATCGGGACGAGGTGCCTCAAGGCGCTCGCGCGGCGTCCGGCGCGTGCCGTTCCGGTCCGCGGAAGGCGGCACGTGCCGCCAGGGCCGCCCGCACCGTGGCCGGGCTTGAACCGGCCTCGACGTGCGAGATGATGAGCCGCGATACGTGCGCCGCACCGATGCTCGCGCCCCGCGCGGCGGCCGATCCCTGCAGGCCAGCCGCGACGCATGCACCGAAGTCGGCCGTCCGAGTGTCGAGCGCGGCGATCTCATCCCGGCTGCAGCGCGCATCACCGGTCGCGCGCAGCACCCCCGGGTAGGCCGCCGGAAACACGGGTGCGCCGCGGGCCGGCGCCGCACACACCACCAGGACCCCCGAGCGCACCGCGTGCGCGATCGACTCGGCGAGCACGACCCGATCGGCTCGCAGCCCCAAACTCAGATGCAGCAGCTGCGCCTCGCCCGATAGGGCCCACTCGACGGCCGCCGCCACCGCAGCCGCAGTGCAGCGGCCGTGACGGTCGAGCACCTGACCGATCAGCAGTTCGACGGGCCGCGCGGCCGAGGCGATGATACGGGTGATCGTCGTGCCGTGGCCTGCGCCGTCGGGCCGCGCATCACCGGCGAGGATCTGCCCGTCCAAGTCCTCGAAGCGCCGTGCCGTGCGCACCGCCACTTCCGCCTGCGGGTCGATCCCGCTGTCGATGACGGCCACCCGCCAGAGCGACTCACGCTTACGCGGCATTCAATTGCCGCTCACGCACCCGCCCCTCGTGCAGCTCGAGGATCCGCTCGGCGTTCGGCACGAGACCGGGCGAATGAGTGATGACGATGCGCGTGCAGGCGCGTAAATGCCGGTCGATCAGCTCGTGCATCGAGCACACGGCGGCAGCGTCGAGATTGCTCGTCGCCTCATCGAGCACGAGCACGGCCGGGGCGCCGAGCAGCACGCGCGCGACGGCCAGACGCTGCCGCTCGCCCGTGGACAGGCCCGCTCCGCGCGCGCCGAGTTCGGTATCCAGGCCCTGGGGCAGCCGCGCCACAATCGCCTCCAGACCCGTCTGGCGCGCCGCTGCGTGCACCTGCTCCGACGTAGCCTCGAAGTTTCCGTAGCGCAGATTCTCGAGCACGCTGCCGCGAAACAACATCGGATCGCTCTCGAGCACCGCGATGCGGCGGCGCACCGAGTCGAGTTCGTACTCCCGGAGCGGACGGCCGTCGATCTCGATCTCACCGCCATCGGGCACCAGGAAACCGCGCAGCAGATCGACGATAGTCGACTTCCCGGCGCCCGACGCCCCGCACAGCACCACCTTCGAGCCCGCCGCAATCTCGAAGCTGACGCCGGCAAGCACCGCCGATATGCCGTCCGGATGCCGGAACTGCACGTCCCGCAGGCGCAGGTGCACCGGCACGTCCGGCGCGAGACGGCGACCCTGTCCCGCCTCGGTCCGCACTGACGGCTGCTCGGTGAGCAGCTCGCGCACGCGTACCACGCTGACGTTGGCCCGCTGGTAGGCCGTATACAGCCCGAGAAGCGAGGTGGCCGAGCCGGTGCCACGCATCATGTACGCCGTAAAAGCCACCAGCGTACCGACGGTGAGCCGGCCCTGGATGACCTGCCACCCGCCGACGATGAACACCAGAGCCGTGGTGAGGTGCGAGAGCAGACTGCTCAGCGTCCCGACGGCATAGCCGACCAGCTGCTGACGCACCAGGCGGCGCAGCAGACCGCGGTTCAGCGTGTTCAGCCGCTGCCGCTCCCAGCGCTCCGCAACGGCACTCTGCACCCACTTGACCGCTCCGAGTGTCTCGACGAGAAACTGCGTGACGACGCCGCGGGATTCCCGTACCGCGCGCGTGCTGTCGGCAACGTAGCGGCGCGAGGCGTGACGCACGAGGAAATGCGCCGGCACCATGCCCACCGCAATCAGCGTCAGCAGCGGGCTCATCGCCACCATCACCGCCAGGGCGAACACGAGCAGCAGCACCGCGTTGACGAACGCCAGCAGCGAGTCGACGCTGAACCGCTGGATCTCCCCGACATCGCCGTCGAGACGGTTGACCAAGTCCCCGACCGAGCGGGCCCGGAAGAACCGCGGCGGCAGGCGCAGCAGGTGTGCGTAGATATCCTCGCGCAGCTCGAACAGC
>JAJXWE010000170.1 GCA_021781775.1 Pseudomonadota bacterium
CATGGCACACATGCTGCCGCCGGCGGCAGCGGCGCCTCGCGCAGCAGCACCCGGTCAGTGCGCGCCTTCTCCCAATCCTCGAGCCGCAGGCCGTTCGCCTCGAGATGCCTGCGAATCGCGCCCGTGCGCATGCCGAGCACCTGATCGAACAATGGCACGAGCACGCTGCAGGCGTTATCGCTGAGTACCGTGCAGCGGGCGATGCGCGCAAGCTGTCGGTTCTCCGATACGGCAATGGTGAAGCCATCGCCGTTGTTGACGTGCAGCATGACGTGCACGTCGGAGCTACCGTCGCCGACATAGACGATGCGATCGGGGGGAATGCCCCGCTCGCGCGCGAGCTCGTCGATGACCGCCACTTTGCCGTAGCCGGCGACGACACGGCGAATGCTGCTCACCTCGCCTGAGGTCGCATCGTATTCAAACTCGGTGCCGTGAATGTGCTCGGGCGGCACGATGCCCTCGAGCGCCGCGACGACCACCTCGCGTGGCGCGGCCGACACCACGAAGAACGAGAAGCGGTCGCAGCCGACACCCGCGCGCAGCAGATTGACCAGCGCTGCCAGGGCATTCTTCAGCCGCACGCGCCGGCCGGCCTCGATCAGGTGCTCGCGGCGCACGCCGCGGAAGTCCGGATCGTGCCGGATCAGGTAGGCGAGCTCGCCGCCCTGCTGCACAAGGTTGCTGCGCGCCAGGCCCGCGACCTTGTGCTCGAAGTCCTGCACGCCTAGCAGGTCCGCAAGCACGAATCCCGAATCGTTGAAGCTCAGCGTCTGATCGAAATCGGACGCCAGCATGAAGTGTCTCTCGCTCGTCGGCTGCATGTTCGGTCGACTCCCGCCTGCGCTGTACCGCCATTTGCCACGGTAGCAAATCAGAGCGTGTATTCAAGCGAACTACTGCGACAGAGTGGTTGAGTTTTCCTCATCCGGCGTCATGACGATGTCACTTTTGCGGTATATCCTTCTCTCTCCAACGGCAAGCGGGATCCGTGGCCGTTCAGCGACGCCGTACCTCGGCACCCAGTTTCTCCAGGCTCTCGCTCCATCCCTGCTCCATGCCGTCCAGCATGGCCGCGACGTGCTCGCCGGTGCCGCTCGCGCGGGTGCGCACGTTAAGGCGCGTCATCCCGCCGAGGTCCTCGAAGGTGGCCGTGGTGAGGCCTTCGAGCAGCACGTTGCCCGCCGCATCGAGCGCGTTGTTGGTAAACACCAGGCGCGCGGGCGCCTCGATCTCGAGATACTCCCCGCCGGCCGGATGCTCGCGCCCGAGCAGCGCGGCCAACTCGTCGTCGGCATGCATGGTGAGCGACCACCTGCCGCCGACGCGCAGCTGCACCTGACAGTGTGGCACCGTGAATCCCACCGGACCGAACCAGCGGGCGAGACGCTGCGGATCGGTCCAGGCCTGGAAGACGAGTTCGCGGCGGGCGCGCACCAGACGCGTGAGGGTGATTTCGCGGCTGAGAACACGCGGGGCGGAGACGCCGAGCGATGCGGCCAGCTGATCGGTCAGCCAGTTCGTGCCCTGTTCCCGCGAGCCCTCGTCGCGGAAGCCATCGAGGAACGCTCCCTGCTCGGTGATGACGAGCCGCGTATTCCGGCCGTGCGGCTGAAACTCTACGGTCGCGAGCGAAACGGAGATCTTGCGCTCATCGAGAAACATCTCGTACGCGTACACGATGCGCCGGTCGGGCACGATGTCCAGGTACTCGGCGCGAAAATCAGTCGTACGCACCGCCGGGTGACGGCCGTGGGATCCGGGCGGCCACTGGCAGTACAGCCGGTCGCGTCCGCCGGGGCGGAAGTCAAACTCGCGGGCGAGCACCTGCGCCTGCGGGCCGTTGAACCAGCGCGCCTTGCCTGCCGCGGTCGCGAAGGCCGAGTAGACGCGCGCCGGTGCGGCATCGAGCAGGCGCTCGATGCGGAAGGAGCCGTGCTCCGTACTGTGCTCTGACATGGACATCTCCACCAGGCTGTCGGACTGGGTCATGTGCCGCGCTCGGAACCACCGCCGCCGGGGTCGGCTGTACCCTCACCCTGCAGCTCGAGCAGATAGTCCTCAAGCCGATCGAGCTGCTCGCTCCAGAGTCTGCGGTAGGTTTCAATCCACGCATCGACGCTGCGCAGCCCCTGCGGCGCGAGCCGCGCCGGACGGAACTGCGCATCCCGGCCGCGCGAGATCAGACCGGCACGCTCGAGCACCTTCAGGTGCTTCGAGACAGCCGGCAGGGTCATCGCAAAGGGCTCGGCGAGCTCGCCGACCGACGCTTCCCCGCTCATCAGCCGGGCCAGAATCGCCCGTCGTGTCGGATCTCCCAGGGCCTGGAACGTACGGCTCAGCGCATCCACCTAATTAAACTACCTGGTTATTAAACTAATCAGTAAATTAATCGGCATGCAGCCAGTCGTCAAGTTCCGGTCCGCTGGCCGGTCGCCCGGTCTAGGCTCGGCGGGACGGGGGGCGGGCGCCGGCAGGTCCGCCGCGGACGGCGCCGCTGCGGGGCGGCCGGAAGCGGGTGCGGGCGCGTTCAACCTCGGCCCGGATCACGCAGTGCTCGACATGGTCGTTGACCAGTCCCATCGCCTGCATGAAGGCATAGACCGTCGTCGGTCCGACGAACCGCCAGCCGAGACGCTTCAGATCCTTCGAAAGTGCGACCGCTTCGGGCGCGGGCCCGGCCGCGGCTGGGCTGCGGGCCGCATCGGGTTCATAGCGCCAGAAGAATGCCGCGAGCGACCCCTCGCGCCGGGCCAGCTTCTGCGCCTGGTGCGCGTTGTGGATGACCGCCTCGATCTTGCCGCGGTGCCGAACGATGCCCGGGTCCTGCAATAGCCGCTCGACGTCACGCGCGGTGAAGCGGACGATCCGCGCGACCTCGAAGCGGTGGAACACCTCGCGGAACCGCTCGCGCTTGGCCAGGATGGTCCGCCAGCTCAGCCCGGCCTGGAAGCCCTCGAGGCAGAGCTTCTCGAACAAATGACGGTCATCGCCGACCGGAAAGCCCCATTCCCGGTCGTGGTAGGCGATGTACTGCGGCGTGGCCGCGCACCAGTGGCACCGGGCGCGTCCATCGGCGCCGAGGATCGTGATGCCGCTCATCGGCCCGCCCCGCGCAGGACGTGGGATCGCGCGGCCCTCTTGCTGCTGTGCCGAAGCCTCATGGGTTCTTTAAAATATCCTGTGTACAGCCGGTTCGGCCACCGGCGCGGCTCGCGTCCACCGGTGGCCCGTCCGGCACTAGCGTATCATCGCGTCGCGCGCGGGCGCCGTGCACGGCGCCGACGCATATCCGGCCTGTATCACGGGAGTTGATTGCATTGTCCAACCGTAGCCTCGACCCCCTCGACCTGTTCGGCGTGCGCGCCGCGCTCACCGACGAGGAGCGCATGGTGCAGGATTCGGTTCACCGCCTGGTGGACGAACGCGTCCTGCCCATCATCCGCGAATGCTTCGAGACGCACCGCTTCCCACGCGAGCTGGTGCCGGAGCTGGCTGCCCTCGGCCTGCTCGGCTCCTCGCTGAGCGGCTACGGCTGCGCCGGGCTCAACGGGATCGCCTACGGCTTGATCTGTCAGGAACTGGAACGGGGCGATTCGGGTATCCGCTCCTTCGTGTCGGTGCAGTCCTCGCTGTGCATGTATCCGATCCATACCTACGGCTCGAGCGAGCAGAAGGAGAAATTCCTACCGGGCATGGCCCGCGGGGAACTCATCGGCTGCTTCGGACTCACCGAGCCGCACGGCGGCTCGGATCCGGCCAACATGAAGACCCACGCCCGCCAGCACGGCTCCGACTGGGTCCTCAACGGCTCGAAGATGTGGATCACCAACGGCTCGATCGCCGATGTCGCCGTGGTCTGGGCCCAGACCGAACAGGGCATCCGCGGGTTCCTCCTCGAGAAGGGCATGGCCGGCTTCACCGCACAGACCATCGAGCACAAGTTCTCCCTGCGCGCCTCGGTCACCTCCGCTCTGTTCTTTGATGCGGTGCGTGTGCCGGCCGAGAATGTCCTGCCGGGCACGATCGGACTGAAGGGCCCTCTGTCGTGTCTGACGCAGGCCCGCTACGGCATCGCCTGGGGCGTAATCGGCGCGGCGCAGGCCTGCCTGGGTGAGCTGCTCGGCTACACCACCGACCGCGAACTGTTCGGGCGCACCCTGGCGCACAACCAGGCCGTGCAGATCCGCCTGGCCGAGATGGCGCGCAAGATCACCACCGCTCAGCTCCTCGCGCTGCAGCTTGGCCGCCTGAAAGACCAGGGTGCCCTCGACCCGGTCCATGTCTCCCTCGCCAAGTGGAACAACTGCCGCGCGGCGATCGAAGTCGCGCGCGAGTGCCGCGATCTGCTCGGCGCGGCCGGCATCAGTGCCGAGTACGCTCCCATCCGCCACATGCTCAACCTGGAAAGCGTCATCACCTACGAAGGCACCGAGACCATCCACCAGCTCTCGGTGGGCCGGGCACTGACCGGTCACAGCGCGTTCTGAACGCGCGCGGCGGTCCTCAGCGCCGTGGACGGCCGCGGCGCCGCGGCGCCGCCGGCCGCTTGCCTCGGGCCGACTTGTCGTAAGGGTTCTGATCCGTGCGGTACTCGACGACCACCGGCGTGGCAAACAGATCGAACCGCTTGCGGAACACGTTGGTGAGATAACGCGTGTAGGCGCCGGGCACCGAGGATGTCTGGTTGCCGTGAATCACCACCCGCGGCGGATTGCGGCCGCCCTGATGCGCGTAGCGCAGCTTGATCCGCCGGCCGTGCACCAGCGGTGGCTGATGCGCGGTGATCGCCTGTTCGAGTGTGCGTGTCAGCTCGCGTGTCGGCATCTCGCGCATGGCTGCTTCGTAGGCGCGCAGCGTGGAATGCACCAGCTCGCCAACGCCCGTGCCATGGCGAGCGGAGATGAAGTGCAGAGGC
>JAJXWE010000171.1 GCA_021781775.1 Pseudomonadota bacterium
GGAGCAAGGCACAGCTCGTCATCATCGGCGAGGGGCCCCTGCGCCGCTCCCTGCAGGCGCTCAGCGCAACGCTGCACATCGCGGACCGGGTGCGGTTTCTCGGCGCCCGGCCCCATGCCGAGGTGCTCGCCCGGATGCGCAGCGCCGCGGCACTGGTGTTGCCGGGCGTGCAGACCGGGACCGGGCGGGCGGAGGGACTGGGCCTGGTGCTGCTCGAGGCGGCGGCCACCGGCGTGCCGGTCATCGCCTCGCGGGTCGGCGGAATGCCGGAGGCCGTAATCGACGGCCGCACAGGGTTCCTGGTCCCGCAACGCGATGCCGCCGCACTGGCCGAGCGCCTCGAAACGCTGCTCGATGATGCGGGGCTGCGCAGAGCCCTGGGCGCGCAGGGTCGTGCGCTGGTGGAGGAGCGATTCGACCGGTGCCGGCAGACCGCCGCGCTCGAGAGCCTTTATGACAGCCTGCTCTGAGCAGCCCGCGGCCGGATGCCAGCGGCCGGCGGCGGTGGTGGTGGCGCATCCGGATGACGAGGCGCTGTGGCTGAGCTCGGCCATCCTGCCCGCAGAGCGCATGGTGTACTGCTTCGGCGATCTCTACGAGCGCCCGCGCGACTCACGGGCGCGCCGGCGGGCGCTCGAAGCATTGCCGCTCGCCGGCATCGTCAAGTTGAGCGTGCCCGAGAGCGGAGCGGGATTCTGCGCCGACTGGGCCAATCCACAGCCGACGCCCTTCGGCATCGAGATTACGGAGCCCGCCGCGCGCGCGCGCTACGAGTCGAACTACGCTCGAGTTCTCACCGGACTGCACGACTGCCTTGCCGGGTGCGGCGCGGTCTACACGCACAATCCCTGGGGTGAATACGGACACTCCGAGCACATCCAGGTCCACCGTGCCGTCGCCGCTCTGCAGGCCGAGCTCGGCTACACGCTATGGTTTTCCAACTACGTCGGCCCGCGCAGCTGGCCTCTGGCCCGACAGCTGGGCGGGGAGCTGCGCTGGACCGAGCGGCGCAGCGTGTTGCCCGACCAGGCCATGGCACGACGGCTGCGCGGCATCTACCGGCGTCACGGGGTGTGGACCTGGAGCGCGCTGCACCACTGGCCGGCGCGCGAAACGCTCTACGCCCTGGCACCGGCCGGCACGGCGGCTGTCGGGCACCGCTTCACGGGAGAGGAACTGCTGGATGTTGCGCGACTGCGCTGGTGGCCACCGTGGCCCTTCCCCCGGCGACGGCTACGGGCGTGAAAGAGGACGGGCGCACCGCGGCCGCATCGCACCGGGCTCGAGAGTCTCTCGGCAGCGGACTCAGACGACCGCCTGAGCGAGCGCCGCGACGGTCTCGGCAATGGCAAGCGCCGCGGTGAGTCCGGGGGACTCGATACCGTAGAGATTGACCAGGCGCGCGATGCCGTGCTGCTCGGGCCCCTGAATGGCAAAGTCCGCGAGCGGGGCCTGCGGGCCGGCAAGCTTCGGGCGCACGCCGGCATAGGCCGGCTGCAGGGCAGCATCGGGCAGCTGCGGCCAGTAGCGCCGGATGGCCGGGTAGAAGTGCGCAGCCCGCGCCGGATCGACCGCGAAGTCCACCCGGTCCACCCACTCCACATCCGGCCCGAAGCGCGCGCGGCCGGCGAGGTCGAGCGTCAGGTGCACCCCGAGCCCGCCGCGCTCGGGCAGCGGGTAGATCAGACGGGTGAACGGGCAGCGAGCCTGCAACTGGAAATAGCTGCCCTTCGCATAGCGCAGCGGGGGAATACGCCCGGGTGGCGTGCCGAGCCGCCGGGCCGCTGCCTGCGCCTCCAGGCCCGCGCAGTTGATCACCAGCCGGGCGATGAGTGCGTCGGGTGCCGCCGCCTCCCCGGCCTGCAGCAACAGCCCGCCCTCGATGGGTCGTCCCTCGAGCAGGGGTGAGCGGCACGCCACCGACCCGCCGAGCCGCTCCAGATCGCCCCGCAACGCCACCATCAGGGCGCGACTGTCGAGGATGCCGCTCGAGGGCGACTCCAGGGCAGCCACACACCGCAGCGCCGGTTCCATCGCGCGCGCCTCGTCCGCCTCGATCCAGCGGAGGTCGGTGACGCCATTGCCCCGCCCCGCCGATTGGAGCGCCTGCAGGCGGGGCAACTCGCCGGGCTCCGCTGCGACGATCAGCTTGCCGCAACGGCGGTGCGCGATACCCCGGGCGCGGCAGTAGTCGTACAGGAGCCGCCGGCCTTCGACGCACAACCGTGCCTTGGCAGATCCCGCCGGGTAGTAGATCCCGGCGTGGATCACCTCGCTGCTGCGCGCACTGATGCCCGCCCCGATCGACTCGCCGGCCTCGAGCACGAGCACCTCGCGACCCGAGCGGCCGAGGGCCCGCGCGACCGCGAGGCCGACGACGCCGGCACCGATCACCACACACTCTATGCGCTCAGCCATCGTCTCTCCGGATCCGCCGATCGGGCGCCGGCGGCGCGGATGGATGATCGAAGCCTCTGCGGCGCGAGCCGACCTAGCGGTAGTGCGTCTCGATCCAGCGCTGGTAGCTGCCGTCCATGACGGACCGCCACCACCACTCGTTGGCAAGATACCAGGCGAAGGTCTCACCCAGTCCGCGCGCGAGCGTCACCTCGGCCCGATAACCGAGTTCGCGCTCGGCCTTGCTACAGTCGATGGCGTAGCGGCGATCGTGCCCGGGGCGATCCTTCACGAAGCGGATCAGGCTCGCACTCTTTTCACCGCGCGCCGCCGGAGCATCGGGAAAGCGCCCGGCGAGATGCGCATCGGCGGCAAACGCCCCATCGGCGACCGCGCAGAGCGTCTCGACGAGCTGCAGGTTCTCGCTCTCGGCGCCGCCGCCGATGTTGTAGACCTCGCCGGGTCGTCCGCGCTCGAGGATACACTCGATGCCGCGGCAGTGATCCGAGACGTGCAGCCAGTCGCGCACGTTGCGCCCGTCGCCGTAGATCGGCAGCTCGCGCCCGTGCAGCAGGTTCACGATCATCAGCGGGATCAGCTTCTCGGGGAAATGAAACGGCCCGTAGTTGTTCGAGCAATTGCTGATCGTGGTCGCCAGGCCATAGGTGTGGTGATACGCGCGCACCAGGTGATCGGAGGCCGCCTTGCTCGCCGAATACGGCGAATTCGGCGCATAGGGCGTGCGCTCGCTGAAGGGCGGATCGTGCGGGTCCAGTGATCCGTACACCTCGTCGGTCGAGACGTGATGGAAGCGGTGCACGGGAACCGTACGCTCCTCCAGCCACACGGTGCGCGCGGCCTTCAGCATCGCGTGCGTACCCTGCACGTTGGTCTCGATGAACGCGTCCGGGCCGTGAATCGAGCGATCCACGTGCGACTCGGCGGCGAAGTGCACGATGGTGTCGAGCCGCTGCTCGCGCAGCAGCCGCTCGACGAGCGCCGTGTCACGGATGTCCCCGCGCACGAAGCACAGCTCGGCGCGCTCCCGGACCGGCTCGAGGTTGGCGAGATTGCCGGCGTAGGTGAGCGCATCGAGCACCACCACCGGCTCGTCGGCATGGGTGGCCAGCCAGTGGTGCACGAAGTTCGCCCCGATGAACCCGGCCCCGCCGCTCACGAGCACTCTAGCCACGGGCAAGCCCCTGCAGCGTCTCGCGCAGCCGCTGCCGCCAGTGGACCGGCGCGAATCCGAACACCGCGAGCGAGCGCTTGTCGAGCACGCTGTAGGCGGGACGGCGGGCCGGCGTCGGATACTCTTCGGTCGCGATCGGGGTGACGGTGACGGCCGTGGGCAGCAGGCCGCGCGCGGAGCCCTCCTCGGCGATCGCCACGGCGAAGTCGTACCAGCTGGCGACCCCGGCGTCGGTCCAGTGGTGGATGCCGCGGATCTGCGGCTCGGCGGCGATCCGCCAGAGCACCTCGGCCAGCGGACCTGCGGCCGTTGGCGTGCCCACCTGGTCGGCCACCACGCGCACCGCGCCGCGCTCCCCGAGCAGACGCAGCATGGTGCGCATGAAGTTCGCTCCCTCGGCCGCGTACACCCAGGCGGTGCGCACGATCACCGAGTGCTCCGGCAGCGCCGCGAGCACCTCGCTCTCCCCATCACGCTTGGTCAGGCCGTAGACGCTCAGCGGGTGGGTCGGGGCCTCGGGCCGGTAGGGCGTGGAGGCCGCACCGTTGAATACGAAATCCGTCGAGACGTGAATGAGCCGCGCGCCGATGCCCCGGGCCGAGCGGGCCAGGTTCCCGGGTCCGCCGGTGTTGATGCGGCGCGCGCGTTCCGGCTCCGACTCGGCTTTGTCGACCGCAGTGTAGGCCGCGGCATTGATGATGACGTCGGGCCGCTCTCGTTCGAGCCGGAGCTGCACCGCCTCGGCATCGCCGATATCCAGATCGACGCGCGCGCAGGCGAGGAGCTCGACCGATGCCGGACACATCGCGCGCAGCGATCGCCCGAGCTGGCCGGCCGCACCGGTCAGGAGTGCCTTCACGCGTAGACCTCAGCGCTCTCGAGTCGCGGCGCGCCGAGGTCCTTGCCGGACAACACCGGCTGCTCACCCGAGGGCAGCGGCCAGCGCACGCCGATCGTCGGATCGTCCCAGCGGATGGCCCGCTCATGCTCGGGGGCCCAGAAGTCGGTGACCTTGTAGAGAAAGTCCGCCGAATCGCTGAGCACCATGTAGCCGTGCGCAAAGCCCGGCGGGACCCACAGCATGTGGTGGTTCTCGGCCGAGAGCGTGACGCCCACCCAGCGGCCGAAGGTCGGGGAAGCGCGGCGGATGTCGACGGCGACATCGAACACCGCCCCGCTCACCACCCGCACCAGTTTCCCCTGCGGCTGGCGGATCTGGTAGTGCAGGCCACGCAGGATATGTCGGCCCGAGTGGCTGTGATTATCCTGGACGAACTCGAGGTCGAGCCCGGCGGCGGCAAACTTGCGCCGCTCCCAGGACTC
>JAJXWE010000172.1 GCA_021781775.1 Pseudomonadota bacterium
CAGCCCTACGCTGCAACGGCCGGCGATGGTTGGTTCGGCCTGTCGCTCGATGCGCAAGCGGTGGCCGCCGAGGTGGCCTACGAGCGCGGGCAATTCCTGGCAGCGAGCCACATGGCGCAAGCGGCGATCCAGCGCCTGACGGACGCCAAGGTGCATCACGCCGGCACACTCGCGCGCGCCTTCCTGCTCTACGCCTTTGCGCGCGTCGACGCCCACGCCGAATTCCAGCTCGGCCACTTTGCCGCCGCGGCCGCCGCCGCACGCCTGGCGCTCGCTCAGGCGACGATCGTGGCGCCGTTCTCCTCCTCGGTGCTGGCGAGCGAGCGAACGCGGGCGCAGATTTCGGCGCTGCTGGCGATGGCGCTCGCCCGCCAGGGTAAGCGCCAGCAGGCCGCGCAGGTCATCGGCCCGGTCGTGACCTTCGAGGAGGGTCTCCTGCGGCGCAATCACGGCGACGTCTGGGTGCCGTACGAACTGGCCGGTGCACTCTACGCCCAGTCCCTGTGCGATCCGCTCGAGCGCGCACGGCTGCGCGCCCGCGCCGCGAGGCTGCTCGAGGGACTGCCGCCCCCCCTGAAAACGCTGCGCGACGTGCGCCGCTTGCAGCACTCCCTCGCCAGTGGGACGGCGCGGGCAGCCCGCACGCTCCAGAACGCAGGGAACGTCGGCCACGCGGGCCCTGCCGCGTCGCGACACACGATCGAACCGTCACGCGAGAGATGACGCCGCCTCGGCGCGAGAGCACCTCAGGCGCGGCCCGGTTCGTGCTCGCGATGGTAGCGATGGATGGTCCACAGGTAGCTCTCCATCAGCGAATCCTTGCCCAGCCTGGCGAGAACGTTCCGGCGGCGCGCTGCACTGGCGGTCTGGACGAGCTTCGCGCGGGCACGCGAGAAATGATCGAGCTGATGACGGTATTGCCAAAGCAGCTCGCGCGTCGCCATCTTATTCTGGTGCAGCTCCCAGACTCCCAGCACCAGCGCCGGCAGTCCCAGCACGAACGTCAGTGTCCTGCCGAGCGGAATGCCGAACACAGGGTGTGCTTGTTCCGCGGAGTGGCCGAGGAGGACAAGACTGGCAATCACCAGCAGGATGATCGCGAACAGAAACCGTTTCAGCCACCGTGTCCGCCGCCCGCCGCGCTCCAGCCGTTCGACCTTGCGGGCGAAATACTGGCGCTGGCTCTCAATCCAGGCCGCCTCGATGCCGTCGAGGCACGGGTCGTGTACCTCGAGCGCGGCACTGTCGAGCGGCCGTCCGAGTGTGGTCAGCACGTGTGCGATCCAGCCGAAGCCGTGGAATCGGTTGATTCCCGAGAGGGAAATGATCTCCTCGGCGTCGACGAGCGCGTCCGCGCCGGCCACGGCCAGATAGAACTTCGCCCGCAATGTCTCGGCAAGCGCGCGATACATCAGGTGTTTGCCGAACCAATGACGGTCGTTGAGGAGCAGGTACAGCCCGAAACCCGACAGCAGAACGAGCAGATAGACAAAGAGCAAGACGCGGTTCGCGACGAACTTGTCGTAGGCGAGATAGGCGAAGCCCATGAGAAACGTCGTCACCGTGAAGAACACGAACAGGCGATCGGATCGCCTCTGAAAATGCAGCGCAAGCGCATCCGCCTTGCCGTACTGCGCATCGATCTGCTCGAGCCACGGACGCGCCGCGCCCGGCAGCGGCATCTCACCCGGCAGCGAGCGCATCAGGGAATCCGTGACTGCCCCGAGAGCGCCGCGGCCGGCGAGGCGGTGATATTCGCGATTGTAGGTATCGAGCTCGAGGAGCTGCTCGTGCAGCGGCCGCGGCATCGCGGCCCAGCGCTGCAGCACGTCATCGCCCAGACCCGACAGATAACAGGGCCTGCCCGGACTGGCGCCCTGAGAGCCGCCGCGGCGTGTCGTCGGGATCCAGTACACGAGACGAGAGTCGGGGTCCTGCTCGGCCGGCGCATCGCTGAACAGGACCGGTCGGTCTTGCGGGCTGCCGTCCGAGCGCAGCCCCAGGTAACGCAGCAGCGTGTCGGCCGTGCCGCCCGGTGCCACCGACGGCTCGCCATCCCATAGGGCGAGTAGCACATGACAGGTCCGGATCAGCGTTCGGGTGAGGTTCAGATAATGCGCTTCGCGGGGCGCGCCGGCGTCGGGGTTGCGCCCGGCCTCGGCTGGAGCGGTCAAGGACAGCTCGATGCGCTGAACATTCGGCCGCGCGAGCAGGCTCTCAAGCTCGCGGAACGCGTCGGGCTCGAAATCCGCCGCGTAGCGCGGCAGCGGCAGCGGCAATACGGCATCAACGCCCATCCCCAGATCGAGCGCCGTGCGCGCGACGAGCAGGTCGGCTCCACTGGCCATGCCCGCCATGACCCGGATCTGAGTATCCGGCAACGATGCGCGGATTTCCCGGAGGAACTCCCCGACCGCCGCACGCAGCCGCTGCGCATCCCCAGGATCAAGATCCCTGTGGCCCGACACGCCGATGATGAATGGCGCATCGCTCGCGGCTGTTCCGAGCGGCTCACCGGTCGAATTCAAGCTGATCTCCGCTGGCGCACCCGAGGAGTGCGCACGTGCTTGTGCCATGCCCAGCCGTGCTGTGTCGTGATGCGCCGGTCTGCGCTTGAACCATCTTCTGTTGACCGCCGGATTGTGGACGACTCGTCGGCGGCTGGCAACGTCCGCTCGACGCTGCCCGCGCACACCGACGGCACGCGCTGCGGCGGCTTGCCGGTATGTTCAGGGCGCGGGCTCGACGAACTCCTGCGCAAGCCCGGCAGTCCACCGCGAGCGGCATGCCGGACACGTGGGAGCAACCCGGCGCGGCTCGTGTCGATTCACCGCTGAAATGCCGCGGCGACCGTGCATCGCTGCGCGCCGGTCGGTCGGGCAGAGGCCGCAACGAGTTGAGCGAAATGGTGAATCGTTGGGTGCACTGCGTGTTGGGAATGGGACGTCGCACCTCGCCCCGTGGACGCATCGGCACCCAACCTCGAATTGCCGCGACTCGCCAAATCACTGACTGGCCTTGGGATCCGGCGGGCATAAGAGCCTTGCGCGACCACCGTAGCGCGGGCCCGTCCCGGAGCCTCGTGCGGCGGCTTGTAGCGACATGCGCGACCGATGCGAAGGCCGCGAACGTCACATGCGCGCAGTTCTGGCTCATGCGCGCGGGGAGCTGTTCGGGGCGGCGGCCACGGAATCCAAGCGCCGCCCGAGAGCGGCTGAAACGACTGTCGCGCGAACTCGGTGGCCTGAGCCCGCCGCAGGTGGCTGCGAGGGAGCCCGGCGCGCGAGAAGTTGAACGAACCCTCCGCTGCATCGAGCAGAGAGTCGTCGCCCGATCACGGCGAGCCGTTCATCGACATCACACGCTCGCTTGCGCAGGACTGGCGGGCGCTGCCCGCGCCAGCGTCCACACTCGCGCTGGACCCCAGAATCGCGCTCCATCGTGTTACGGGTACCGAGCCGCATGGTCGAGGGAGCGTGCAACGATCTGGTCAATCCCGCCATTCCGACTTCGCGCGACCGGATCCCTCCGAACCCTGAAGCTCAGGTGGAATACCGGAACGCTTTGCTCAGGACGCAGAGGGCTGTGGATCTTGCGCGGCCGCTGCAGCCAGCGCCCGGCCCGGAGCGCTCTCGGGGGGCGGCTGGTAGTTAAAGTAGCGGCCCTCGGCGAGCGCCTCGTAGAGCGGCGGGGTGAACAGCCGCGAGATCCGCGCCGCAAGCAGCGCCACGGCCATCATCGGGATGACCATGGCGCTGCCATTGGTCATCTCCATCACGATCACGAACGAGGTGATCGGCGACTGGGTGACGGCGGCGAGATAGCCGGTCATGCACAGCGCGATCACCGAGGCCATCGAGGTCCAGGCGAAGGCCGCATGCACCCATTGCGCGATGCCCGCACCGATCGCGAGCGACGGGGAGAACAGTCCGCCCGGCATCCCGGCGTAGTAGCTGACCACCAGGCTCACCCACTTGGTCACGGCAAACGCCTGGCTGAGCGGAGCGGTGCCGTGCAACAGCTCGCGCGCCTGGTCGTAGCCGCTGCCCCAGGTCTGCCCGCGGGTGGCGACGCCGACGGCCGCGACCACCAGGCCGCAGGCAAAGGCGAACCACAGCGGGCGGCCCAGCCGGAACGTGCGGATGCGCTGCGGCATCCACTGCTGCCAGTGCAGCAGGGCGTAGTTGAATGTTGCGCCCAGAATTCCGCACAGCACCGCCGCCAGCACCACCGGCAGGATGAACGACAGGCCGACCGGCGTGGTGACGTTGAGCTGGCCGAAGTACAGGTAGTTACCGGCGAGGGCAAGGGAGGTGAGGCCGGCAAACACCACCGCGGTGATCATGGTGCCGTTGGTGCGCGTTTCGAAGTCGCGCGCCAGCTCCTCGATGGCGAAGATCACGCCGGCGAGCGGCGTGTTGAACGCGCCCGAGAGTCCCGCGGCGGCGCCGGCGAGCAGCAGCCGGCGCTCGAGGTTGACGCTGCGGCGCGGATAGAACCGGCGGGTCTCGGCCATCACGGCCGCGCCGATGTGCACCGTCGGGCCCTCGCGACCGATCGACATCCCGCCGAGAAAACCGAGCAGCGACACGCCGATCTTGCCAACAATGATGCGCAGTCCGAACAGGCGCCTCATCAGCGAGTCGTCATCGTCACGCGGCGCATGCAGGGCCGCGATGACCTGGGGGATGCCGCTGCCCTCGGCGCCGTAGAACCAGCGGCGCGTGCAGTACACGGCCGCCACCGTCAGTCCCGGCGTCAGGATGAACGCGAGCCACTCGCGCCCGTCGATCCAGCCGCGGAAGATGTTGTAGGCATCGGTGCTCCAGCGCGCGTACAGCACCGAGAGCAGACCGACGAGCAGCGCCGCGCCCCAGGGCAGCCCGACCTGCAGGAACAGCAGAAGCG
>JAJXWE010000173.1 GCA_021781775.1 Pseudomonadota bacterium
GAAGTCCTGATCGACGACACCGTTCACCCGCGCCCAGTGGTTCCACGCGAACGATCGGCCGAGGCCGACGGTCGTGTTCGAGCTCGGGAAGCGCTCGGCGTTGCGCACCAGGTCCTCCCAGTCGGCGCCGAACTCCACCGCATCGAAGCGGCTGTGCCGGCCGGTGAGCGCGGTACGCTCGATGTGCAACGCCCGTTCGAACAGCTCCGGGTGGTGCGCCGCGAGCCAGTACAGCTCCCAGTGCTTGCTCGCCGGGCAGAAGAAGCACGCGGACTTGATCGGTACGAACGACGGCCCAAGTGCCGTGGCGATCGCCCTCACGCAATCCGGCCGCTCGAATCCGATGGTCTGCAGTGGATAGGCGTAGTCGAAGTACTCGTCCGCCCGAGATAGGTTCTTCGAACGGCGCACGTCGGCCTTTCCAGAGTCATACCCGATCAGCTTCAGGATCCTCTCGCCCGCGGCCTGCGTCGTCACCCACACCGGGTGTGGGTTGCAGGCGTTCGGGCCACTCTTGGCGCCCATGAGGAACTGGTCCTGCGGGCCCTGCTTCCACTTCAGGCTGCAGCTCTTCATCCCGAAGGCGAGCGATGGCAGCGTCTCGTTCGAGAGGCAGTTGCCCTCGAGATCGCTGTAGCCTGTCTCCGGCTTGGTCCGCTTGCGGCAGACGCTCACCGGTGGCCAGCCCCAGCTCACGAGCAGCTGGCTCATCCGCTCGACGTGCCCGATCGTCTCGGGCTTCTCCCCGCCCGTATCGGCAAACGTGATCGCATCCGGACGGATCCCAGCCGCACGCAGCACCACGATGAGCGCGGTGGAGTCGACCCCGCCGCCGAAGCACAGAACGATCTTGCGACCCGCGAGCTCACGTCGAAGCTCCATCACTTGCGAGGCGCTCAGGCCAGCATCCAGCACGCCGGTGGCGTGCGGAAAGGCTCCTGTACGCGCCGGTGCATTCAATCCCATCGAAACCCCCGCGCCATACCGGCGCATTAGTGACCTATGGGTCTATAGGCACCAGGGGGAGAAAACGCAGGACGTCGCCGATCGCCGTATAAAAAACTGCCGCCGCGAGGCAGCGCTCACGCGCCGGGCTCAGAGATTCTCAGAGGGTGCCGGCGCCACTGGCCCGTACCACCGCCGATGGTCAGACCCGGCAAAGGAGCACGACGGGCCGCAGTGCGCGCCCGCCGATGCCCGTCACTCGCCGTTACGTGCGGTCACGGCCCCGCTCGGTGAGAGCGTATCCCCCATCCGATCAGTACCACTCGTCACCCACAGAAGGACCTTCAGATCTGGTGCATTCACCACGTCAGGCACGGAAAGCGAGTAGCTGCCGAAGCTGCCACCGAGCCTCATGCTGATCGCCTCGCTGTGCCCAGGGGCAAGACCGTTGCCCGGGAAGAGGATCATCTGGTGAACACCCCTTATCCACCGATGCATTCGCGGAACATACACATCGGCAACCGTATTGATGTAGGTAAGACCGTGTCGGCCCGTATTTGAAAAGGCTCCATGAATGACAAGAGCAGCGCCCATGAAGCCATCATGTCGCTGTACGGACCCTTGCGAGAACTCCCCCAACCGATTGGGCTCAAGGGTGACCGGTAGGGCCGCGTCCATCGCGGCACTCCCCGGCAGCCGGGATGAAGCCGCCGAGTGCGCTTCCGCCAGCCGTGACGAAACCTCCGAGTGCGACTGCGGCCGCTCCGGGGGGACGTTCATCTGGATCATCGGCACCGGTTGAGCTGGAGCAGCTTGAGCCACCACGTGGCCCACCGCCGCCGTATGCCGCGGCCTGGACTCCGTCTCGACAACGAGGGGGCGCGCGTGAACGCGGGCGGACGCAGCCTGAAGAGTGTCGACCTTGTGCCACAGGACCGCGATCACCCCGAGCAGCACTACGATGAGAACGCCCACCGTCAGGGGCTGCATTGTGATCGGAGCTTGCGGCGTCAGCCGGGACGCCGGCGAGTCGACCGGGCCCGACGCGACTGCGGCCGCCGCGGCGGATTTCAGCGTCTCGATGCGTTCGCCAAGTTCCCGCAGCGTCTGCTCGCAGGCCGCATAGAAGTCCTCTGGCTCCTGCAGCTGATAGTCATCGTGCATCATCTTGTTGCGCACAGACGCGATGTAACGCAGCCTTTTGACCAAGGGCCCGGGGAGCTTGCGCTCGACGGAACTCACCTTCTCGTGCAATCCCCGGCCTTCCGCGCGAAGTTCCTCGACCAGCAGCGCCTCGATCTTTCTTGTGAACTCTACGGTATTCTCGATCTGGCCCATCACTTGTCCTTCCGAATGACCCTCTTGGGCAGCGCACCCCTGACTGTATCGGCGGCGTCGAACCGATATTGAACGGCGAGGGCCTCAGACCTTGCGCAATCTCACATTCGCGCTCGATCCGACGCCCCGCCGTTGCGATCCGGCTGCGCCGCAGCGCAGCCTGGACCAATTAGAACCGCAGCCCGATCTGAACCGGGATTACCGAGACCGGCACGAACGCATTGAAGCGCACGTAGCGAGCCTCGATGAACATCACCGCGCCCCCATCGATGCGAAAATCGACGCCGGCGCCGACGTTCCACGAGAAAGCCGTCGTCGAGCTCGATCCGATCAGCAGCGGCGCAGCGGGCGTGGTGCTGCTGCACACTCCAAAGGGACTCTGAGTGCACTTGTAGGTCTGGATGCCGCCGGGCTGCACGAGCGAGATGCTCAGGTGCGCAACGCCCACCCCCGCGAGCAGGTACCCTGTAGCGCTCTTGCCGAAGGGCACCTTGAACTCCGCGTCGACGTTCGCCTCGGTGAGCCCGCCCGACCCGGTATCCGGGCCGAAGTTCCCGCCCTTCGTTGCCGCGACGAGAGCGTTGGAGATGTCGAAGTGATCGTAGGCGAAGTCCGTGCGCACAGCGAACCAACGCTCGCTGCGCGGCTGCCAGGTGAACCCGCCGCCGGCGGACCAGCCGCTGCGCAGGTAGGAGGTGATCGGACCGGTGGCGAAGTTGCCCCCGACGTTCACGTGCCAGTGAAGCGTGGCGGTCTTGGCCGGGGTCTTCGGCGCGGCATGCGCCGTTGCATTCGCGCTGAGCAGCGCCGCGATCGCGAGTGTGCTGAAAAGTGAATTCCCTTTGAAGCTCTTGAAGCCCATGTTTCCACCCGTTCGGTTAGTGACCTGAGGGGATCGATCCGGCCTATCTGTGGCTCGTGTATCCATCCCATAGTTTTATTTTATCCGCCGAACATCAGACGCGGGCGGGTCAAACTCGAACGGCAATCGGAAAATAACACCCCAACACTCTCTGCTTGGCACGCGACACGGGTTATCGCGGTAATTCGATAGCGCCCTCATCAGGGGCCGATGCGCCCGTGCGCTACCACGCCAATGGAAGAACGAATCCAGCGGGAACCACCGGGAACCCCTGGGAGGGGCCGCTTCCGCCCCCGTGGACAGATCGAGATCCGCCCCTCAAGCTATGCACCATGTCTGAAGCCATTGGATATCCATACGTTCATGTGCAGTGCCGCCGCTGCGGCCATCAGGGGCAGGTTCCGGCGGAGCGCTGGAACCGCGCACGCCACAAGTACTGCCGTAAGTGCGGGAGCCGCAATTTCGACGTGAGACAGATATGGAAGGAAGGCAAACCGCCGGACAACGTCATCCCGTTCGACGCCGGGAGGCGGCTGCGGCGATCGCAAGGGTAAGGGGCGTTGGCGGCGCGGATAAAAAAGGTCTAGGCTCGGGTGTCGAACGGCCGCAAGCTGGTGATAGGAGATCCCCGTATGGCTACCCGTCGAACGCACCTGTCCGCTCGCCGGACCAGATCCGCCCCGCGAACCGCGGCCGCCGCCCAGGCGGGGTCGGGCTTGCTCGCCTCCGAGCTGAGCGCGATGGTCAGTGAGCTCGATGACATCCGGGCCGCATGCGTCCTGGTGCAGATCTCCCTCCGAACGCAAAATGCCGATCATGACGCGGAGATGGCGGCATGCCTGCGCTCGAGTGTCGCGGCACCCCTGGAACGCAAGATCGCGCAGCTGCAGAGGCTGATAGAGACCGCGGTACCGGCGCGCGGCGTCGAGGCCTGTGGATAGCTGCGCTCGTTCGCCTACGCCGGCGCGCGCGGCCCCGTATCGGGCTCCTTCATCTTGTCAGGGTTGGCGAGCGCGAAGGCTTTGAAGGACTCGATGCGCGCGGCTACCGTCCTGGCGTGCTCCGGATCTGTGATTGCCGCGTAGTACGCGGTCAGCGCAACTGTTGCCCGTCGGTCCTTGGCGCGCAGGATAAACACGGGTTCCTCGTCCGGAATCGGTTCACCGGTGTGGCGATTGACGAGTCGTCCTTCTCGGGCGTCGTACTTCGGTTCCTGTGCCTGGAGCATGAGGCCTTCCCCTACTTTTTATTCGCGCGCCTGCGACTCATGACGCCACGGCGCTTCCAGATAATTCGACGATGGTCGGTTTGAGCGCCTCGGCCACCTCGCGATGGACGTCCCAGCCCTGCGGCGCATCGCTATCATACACCCCCGGATAAACCGGTATCGTCGGCGCCACCCCTTCCAGAAGCTCCCGATCGCTGCGCCGACCGACCAGGATGCACGCATGGCGATGCCGCGTGCACATGACGCAGAGCCGCCCTGCCTCGAGATGAAACTCATCGGGGCGGGCAAGGCCGGCCAGCGGATGCCAGCCGATCGTGAAGTCGAATTCGAGGCCCTGGAGCTGATTGGTGGTGTTCACAATCACATCGAAGAGACCGGCTGCATCGCACAGCGCACGCAGCAGCAGCTTCTGGTCCGTGTGCGCCACGGCAATTGCGATCCGCCGCATCTCAAGCGCTGCCCCTTCCGGATACCGCTCGCACTCGAACGTGCAGCCGCGCTCAGCGACGCGCACCAGCAGATCGACGATC
>JAJXWE010000174.1 GCA_021781775.1 Pseudomonadota bacterium
CCGCTGGCGAGGAACGGGAACACGCCCACCTTGTAGGGGCGACCGCTCGCCTTCACCTGCTCCTCGGTGAGTCCAACCCAGGCGATCTCCGGTGCGGTGTAGATCACCGCGGGAATGGTCTTGTAGTTGACCTCTCCGTAGCGGCCGGCGATCAGATCGGCGACCATGACCCCCTCTTCCTTGCCCTTGTGCGCAAGCATCGGGCCGCGCACGCAATCCCCGACCGCCCAAACGCCTTCGGCGCCCGTGCGGCAGTGCTCATCGACCTTGATGCAGCCGCGCTCATCGAGTTCGACACCCGTACCAGCGGCAAGCAGCTCGGCCGTGAACGCCCGCCGGCCGGCCGCGACGATCAATCGATCGACGGTCAGGCTGTGGGTGCCCTTGGCATCCTCGTAAGTCACATCGACCGCATCGCCGTTCACCTTGGCCGCACTGACCCGGGCACCGAGACGGATATCCAGACCCTGCTTCTTGAAATGCCGCGCCGCCTCCTTGGCGAGCTGCTGATCGGCCATGGCGAGAAAATCAGGCAGCGCCTCGAGCACCGTCACTTCGCTGCCGAGGCGGCGCCAGACGCTGCCGAGCTCCAGCCCGATCACGCCGGCGCCGATCACGCCGAGGCGCTTGGGCACCGCATCGAGTTCGAGCGCGCCCCACGAGTCGATGATGTACGGGGCCTTGAAGGGTACGGCCCTCAGCTCCACGGGCACCGAGCCCGAGGCAAGAATCACCTGCTTGGCGCTGAGTTCGCGCTTGCTGCCGTCCGCGCCGGTGAACTCCACGCGTCGGCCGGGCAGCAGCCGGCCGTGTCCGGCGAGACCGGTCACGCCGCTCGCCTTGAACAGCGCGTTGATCCCCTGGGTGCTGGCCTTGACGATTCCGGTCTTGCGCTTCTGCATCTGCGCCAGATCGACGCTCACCGGGCCGACCTTGATGCCGTGCAGCGCAAATTCCTCGCGCGCCCGGTGCACCAGCTCGCTCGACTCGAGCAACGCCTTGGAGGGGATGCAGCCGGCGTTCAGGCACGTGCCACCGAAGGCGTAACCGCCATCGGAGTTGCGCCACTGGTCGATGCAGGCCACGGACAGCTTGTTCTGCCCGGCGCGGATGGCCGCCGGATAACCGGCCGGACCGCCGCCGATCACGATGACGTCGAATGCCTCTGCCATGATCAGATCCCCAACAACATGCGGCCCGGATCCTCCAGGCACTCCTTGACGGTGACCAGGAACTGCACCGCCTCGCGACCGTCGATGATACGGTGGTCGTAGGTGATGGCGATGTACATCATCGGACGGATGGCGATCTGACCATCGACCACCATCGGACGGTCCTGGATCTTGTGCATACCGAGAATCGCACTCTGCGGCGCATTCACGATGGGCGTGGACATCAGCGAGCCGAACACCCCACCGTTGGTAATGGTGAACGTGCCACCGGTCAGGTCCTCGATGCCGATCGCGCCGGCGCGCGCCTTCTTGGCGTACTCGCCGATTTCCTTCTCGATCGCCGCAAAATTCTTCGTATCCGCGTCGCGCACGATCGGCACCACCAGACCCCGGTCGGTCGATACGGCCACGCCGATGTCATAGAACTCGTGGTAGACGATCTCGGCGCCGTCGACCGACGCGTTGACCACCGGGAACTTCTTCAGCGCCTCGATGCACGCCTTGACGAAGAAGGACATGAAGCCGAGCTTCACGCCGTGCTCCTTCTCGAAGCGGTCCTTGTGCCGCGCGCGCAGCTGCTGCACGGCCGTCAGGTCGACCTCGTTGAACGAGGTGAGCAGCGCCTGAGTCGACTGCGCCTCCACCATGCGCTGAGCGATGCGCTGTCGCAGCCGCGTCATCGGCACCCGCTGCTCGGCGCGACCGGCCGCAGGCGGCGCAGCCGCCGGGGCCGGAGCCGCGGCCTGCTGCTTGCCGAGGAATCCAACCACGTCCGACTTCGTCAGACGGCCATCGCGGCCGCTCGCGGGAATCGACCCGGGGTCGAGGCGGTTCTCCTCCACCAGCCGGCGCACCGAAGGACTCAGCTTCTCGGCACCGGCACCGGCACCGGCATCGGCGCCGCCCTCGGCCTTGCGCGGACTCGCCGGCATGGCGGCGCTTGCGGCGGATGAGTCCGCTGCGGCGGCGTGCGCCGTGGCCCCCTCCTCGATCACCGCGAGCACCTGGCCGCTGGTGACGACGGTGCCGCCGGCAACCTTCAGCTCGCGCAGCACGCCGTCAGCCGGTGCCGGCACCTCGAGTACGACTTTGTCGGTCTCCAGGTCGGCGAGATTCTCATCGCGTCGCACGGCATCGCCCGGCTGCTTGTGCCAGGCCACCAGCGTGGCATCGGCAACGGACTCGGGAAGCTGCGGAACTTTGATTTCGGTCGTCATGAACTCTTTCTCATCGGAGCCGCGGCGCTCTTGCGTCCGCGGGCGTGCGTCAGGCGGGCCGTCTTGCGTGCCGAGTCCTCGGTGCTGGTCGCACGCAGTGCGGCATCGACCAGCATCTGTTGCTCACGCTCGTGCACCTTGCCGATGCCGGTAGCCGGGGCAGCCGCCGGCGCGCGGCCGGCATAGAGCACCTCGAGGTCCTTGCCGAATGCCGACTCCAGGCGGTGACGGATCTGGTACCAGGCGCCCTGATTCTGCGGCTCCTCCTGACACCAGACCACCTCGCGCAGGTTCCGGTAGCGTCCGAGCACCGCCTCGTACTCCTCGCTCGGGAACGGGTAGAGCTGCTCGACGCGCACCAGCGCCACGTCGTGAATGCTCGCCGCACGGCGCGCCTTGAGCAGGTCGAAATACACCTTGCCGCCGCAGAACACCACGCGCTTGACCTGGTCGGGCTCGAGCGGCTCAATCTCGTCGATCACGCGCGCGAAACTGCCCCGCGTCAGATCCTCGAGCGGCGAGACCGCCAGCTCATGACGCAGCAGGCTCTTCGGCGTCATGACGATCAGCGGCTTGCGAAACGACTGCAGCATCTGCCGGCGCAGCATGTGGAACATCTGCGCCGGCGTCGAGGGCACGCACACCTGCATGTTCGCCTCGGCGCACAGCTGCAGGAAGCGCTCCAGGCGCGCCGAGGAATGCTCAGGGCCCTGACCCTCGTAGCCATGTGGCAGGAACAGCGTCAGGCCGCAGAAGCGCTGCCACTTCGATTCGCCCGAGCTGATGAACTGATCGATGACGACCTGGGCGCCGTTGGCGAAGTCGCCGAACTGCCCCTCCCAGATCGTCAGGCACCCCGGCTCGGTGGTCGAGTAGCCGTACTCGAAGCCCATGACGGCTTCCTCGGAGAGCACCGAGTCGATGATTTGCACGCGCGGCTGGCGATCGGCCAGATGCTGCAGCGGGATGTACACCTCGGTGCTGCCCTGATCGTGCAACGCCGCATGGCGATGGAAGAACGTGCCGCGTCCACAGTCCTGACCGCTCAGGCGCACCGAGAAGCCATCCTCGACCAGCGAGGCGTAGCCGAGCATCTCGGCGGCACCCCAGTCGAGCGACTGCTCGCCGGCATACATCTGTGCCCGGTGCTTCATCAGCTGGGCGACGCGGGGGTGCATCGTCAATCCCTGCGGCACACGCAGCAGTCGCTCACCGAGAGACTTCAGGCGGGCCATCTCGACGCCCGTGCCCACCCGCTCGGTCCAATCCGACTCGGCGTAGCGCGTCCAGTCAACCGTGAACTGGTTGCCGATCATGCCCAGGGCGGCGCGCGCCAGCGGCTTGCCCTGATCGAGTCCGTCGCGGTACTGGGTCACCAGCGCGTCGGCGTCTGCCGCGCTCAGGGTCTGCTCCGCGACCAGGCGCTCGGCGTAGAGCTGGCGGGTCGTGGGATGTTTGCGGATGCTCTGGTACATCGTCGGCTGGGTCGCCGCCGGCTCGTCGGCCTCGTTGTGGCCGAGGCGCCGATAGCAGACCAGATCGATCACCACATCCTTGTGAAAACGCCTGCGGTATTCCAGCGCAAGGCGCGTGACGAACACCGCCGCCTCCGGATCGTCCCCGTTGACGTGGAAGATCGGCGCCTCGAGCATCTTGGCGACGTCGCTGCAATAGAGCGTCGAGCGCGCATCCTGCGGGTCGGAGGTGGTGAAGCCCACCTGGTTGTTGATGACCACGTGCAGCGTGCCGCCGGTGCGATAGCCACGCACCTGCGAGAGCTGCAGCGTTTCCATCACCACGCCCTGGCCGGCAAAGGCGGCATCGCCGTGGATCAGCACCGGCAGGACCCGCTCGCCGTTGAGATCTTCGCGCCGCTCCTGCCGGGCGCGCACCGAGCCCTCCACCACCGGGTTGACGATCTCCAGGTGCGAGGGATTGAAGGCGAGCACGGCATGCACGTTGCCCGCCGGGGTGCGCAGATCGGCCGAGAAGCCTTTGTGGTACTTCACGTCCCCCGAGCCCTTCAGGTGGCTGAGGTCGTAGTTGCCCTCGAACTCCGAGAACAGCAGTGAGGGCGGCTTGCCGAGCAGGTTCACCAGCACGTTCAGGCGCCCGCGGTGCGCCATGCCGATGACAACTTCCTCCACCGCGGCGCGGCCGCAGTTCTGGATGAGATCATCGAGCATCGGAATCAGCGTCTCGCCGCCCTCGAGCGAGAAACGCTTCTGGCCGACGAACTTGGTATGCAGGTAGCGCTCAAGGCCCTCCGCGGCGGTGAGCTGCCAGAGGATATTGCGCTTCTCCTCGACACCGAACCGCTGCTGCAGGCGGCCGCTCTGGAATCGGTCCTGCAGCCACAGGCGCTCGACCGAATCGGAGATGTGCGCGAACTCCGCGCCCACGGTGCCGCCGTAGATGATCTCGAGCTCGCGCATAATCTCGCGCAGCTTCATCCGCTTGGGCACCGCCTCGGTGCGGCTGCCGGTGTAGAACTCGCTGTCGAG
>JAJXWE010000175.1 GCA_021781775.1 Pseudomonadota bacterium
AGATCGAGCACCACCACGTCGAACGGCGCGACGCGCGCGCCGGCGAGCGCGTGCTCGCCCCGCTCGAAGGCATCGACCGCAAAACCCCGCTCGCGCAGGTGATCGGCGATCATCTCGCGGATGGCCTGGTGGTCCTCGACCAGCAAAACTCTCATGGTGCTCGCGCCTGCGGCGGGACATTCGTACCATAGCCATTATCCGCGCACCGGCCGCCCGGCGCTCGTCAGGACTTGGTCAGCAATGGCTGGCAGTGTACGCGGGCTGGCCGCACTCAGATTGTGGCCCCTAGGGCAACGTTCCGCAGGAGCGCAATTAGCGATGTCCCGGTTTGGCGGTACCGGCCGCAGTGCGGCCCGCACGATCCGTGCCCGGCCGCGCGAGCCGCGGTCCGAGCTTCGGCGGCTGGCCCGTTTCGGGGCGCTCGCCGCGGCCGCTCTCATCAGCGGCTGCGCCACGTACCATGCCTTGCCGTTGCCCCGCCGCGCCCATCTGGCCGGCGGACTGAGCGCGCTGCGCACCGAGGTGCCTCCGCTCGAACGGGGTGCGGCGGCGCGGCGCATCGAGGTGAACCGGCCCCTGAGCCCAGGCGACATCGGGCTCCTGGCCGTGCTGAACGATCCGGCGCTGCGCACCGAAGGTGGCTATCTGGCCGGTGCCCAGGCCGCGCTGCTGCAGGCCTCGCTGCTGCCCAATCCCATCGCCGGCCTGGTCTACGAGCCGCAGCTGGGCGGAGCGGGCGTCGCTCCGAGTTGGACCGCCACGCTCTCCGAAGACGTCACGGCACTTATCACCTACCACACGCGGGTGAAGTCGGCCCGTTTCACGTTCAAGCAGGTCAGCGCCGAGTTGCTGTGGCGGGAATGGCAGGTCGCGCAGCAGGCGAGGGTGCTCGCGCTCGATCTGTATTGGGGTGATGCCTCGCTGCGCGCGAGCCGCCGCGAGGCGCAGCTGCTGGCGGTGGAAGCGCGCGCCGCACGCGCCGCCGCCGCGAGCCGCAGCCTCGATCTGACCGCACTGTCCTCGATACTGGCTGCCGAGGCGACCGCCGAGCAGAACCTGGCAAGCCTGCGGCTCACGCAGCTGCGCGCCTGGCAGGCGCTCGATGCGCTGCTCGGGCTCGCGCCGACGGTACGCTTCGCGATCGCCGCGCCGCATCTTCCGCCGGTGCCGCGTCACCTCGCGCCGCTCATCGCCACGCTTGCCGAGCGCCGGCCGGACCTGGTCGCACTGAAGATGGGATATCGCTCGGCCGACGAGGACGTGCGCACGGCGATCATCGGTCAGTTCCCGGCCCTCGTGCTCGGTGCTCAATGGGACCAGGACAACGGCAACGTGCGCAACGGCGGTCCCACCGCGCAGATCGCTCTGCCGCTGTTCGATCGCAATCAGGGACAGGTTGGTGCGACGCGTGCGACCCGGCGGGTGCTGCATGCGCAGTACCGGACGCGGCTTGATGCGGCGGTGGGCGCCGTCAACGGGCTGTCCATACAGATCCGCCGGTTGCGCCACGACGCCCTGCAGGCGCGCCGCGCCGCGGCCGATGCGTCGCGCCTGGCGCGCGCGGCACAGCGCGCATATGCCTCAGGGGCGATCGATGAGCGCTCGTTGACTGATTACCAGAGCGCCGCCCTCGAGCGGCGACTCGAGGCGAACACGCTCGAGAGCACGCTGGCTCAGGCGCGGATCGCCATCACACTGGAGCTCGGGCTCGGTCTGCCACAGGTCCGCATCGTTCCGGCTGCAAAGAAGTCATGAGGACGCCATGAGACGCCGATTGATTGCCTGGGTCTTCTGTCTTGTGCTCTGCGCCGTCGCACTACCGCGGCCGGCCGCCGCGGCAAGCGATGCGGGTCCGAGCGTCCTGGTGACGCTGACGCCGCTGCGTACCGGTAGCCTGCCGCACGTGGTGGTGGCCTACGGAACGGTGCAACCGAGCAACACCGGCAGTCGCGTCATGATGGCCGCCGAGTCCGGATTGATCGGAACCGTCTCGGTGCGCATCGGGCAGCAGGTCGCCGCCGGCGCGACGCTCGTTGAGGTGCTGCCGAGTCCACAATCGGCCGCGGCCTATCACCAGGCGCTCTCCTCGCTGCGCGTGGCGAACGCGCTCGAGCGCAGCACGCACAAGCTGTTCACGCTGCACCTGGCCACCGCCGCGCAGCTGGCCGCGGCCGATAAGTCCGTGCTGGATGCGCAGGCCAATCTCGCGGCGCTGCGCGCCAGCGGGGCCGCCGGCCCGCACGAGCTGCGCGCGCCGTTTGCTGCAGTCGTGACGGCGCTCAGCGCCGAGACCGGTACTATCGTGAACACCGGCTCGCCGCTGCTCACGCTCACCTCGCCGCAGCACCTGGTGTTGGCCGCCGGCGTGGTGCCGGCGCAGGCGCTCACCATGGCCGCCGGCGATGCGGCCGAAGTACAGGCGACCGGTGCCGACGAGTGGATCCGGGGCCGCGTGGAGATGAGTGGCGCGGCGAGCATCGCCAACAGCGGTCTCGTGCCCGTGCAGATCAGGCTGCCGGCCGGCCGCTTCATGCCGGGACAGGTGGCCCGGGCGCGCATCACGACCGCGCAGGTGAAGGGATTCCTGGTGCCGCACGCGGCGATCCTGGTGAACGAGCGCGGCGAGCCGTACGTGGTGCAGGCCGTCCAGGGGATTGCACGCAAGGTGCCGGTGAGCATTCTCGATGAGTACCACGCGCAGGACATCATCAGCGGCGCGCTCGAGCGTGGCGCGCCGGTGGTGCTCGCGGGTGACTACCAGCTCGACAACGGCATGCGCATCCGCGTGGCCCGGCAGGGCGCTGGGGGGATGACGCGGTGAGTTTCACCGCTTGGGTGGAGCGGCACCGGCGCTCGCTCCTCACCGTCGCTTTCGCCCTCGCGGTGGCCGGGATCTTCGCGGCCCTCTCGCTGCCGGTGGGGTTGTTTCCGGTCACGAGCTTCCCGCGCATCCGCATCGAGGTGAGTGCTGGCAGCATGCCGGCGCGGCAGATGCTGGTCGATGTGACCGAGCCGCTCGAGCAGGTCGCACGCGCGGTGCCCGGGGCGCAGGACGTCAGTTCCACCACCTCGCGCGGCGCGGCGGAGATTTTCGTCGATTTCCCCTGGGGCTCGAACATGAACCAGGCGTTGCTCGCGGTCGATGCGGCATTCGCCCAGGAGCTGCCCTCGCTGCCGAAGGGCACCAGCTACGACATCATCCAGATGAGCCCGAACGTCATCATGCCGTTCGTCTCCTACGCGCTCATCTCCAAGACCGTGCCGCCGACCCAGCTGCGTCAGCTGGCCCGGTTCGCGATCACCCCGCTCCTGACCGGCATCCCAGGCGTGCGCCGGGTGGGGGTGCTCGGCGGCGCGACGCCCGAGGTGCAGGTGTCGGTCAGTGTGGAGAAGCTGCGCGCCTTCGGTCTGACGCTCGGCGAGATCTCCCAGGCCCTCGCCCAGACCAATGTCGTGCAGGCGGTGGGGCGGCTCGAGGACAACGATCTTCTCTATCTGGCGATCAACGATAACGCCTTCACCTCGTTGCGTTCGGTGCGGCAGGTTGCGCTGCGCACCGCGGGCAATGGCATCGTGCGGCTCGGGGCCATCGCCCGAATCACTATGGGGACGGTGCCCCAGTGGCTGCTGGTCGATGACAACGGCATGCCGGCGGTTACCTTCGACGTCTACCAGCAGGACACGGCCGACTCAATCACGCTCGCACGCGAGGTCAAGCAGCGTCTCGCGGCGTTCATGAAGACGCAGCCGAAGGCGATTCACCTGTACAAGTGGTACGACCAGACCAAGATGGTCGGCTCCTCGATCGCCGCGCTCGAGGAGGCGATCCTGATCGGGCTGGTGTTTGCCGCGCTGGTGCTGCTCGCCTTCCTGCGCAACTGGCGGGTGACGCTCGTGGCGATGATGGTGGTGCCGCTGTCGGTGCTGATTACTGTGCTGCTGCTGTCGCTGCTCGGCATGACCTTCAATATCATGACCCTCGGCGGCATCGCCGCGGCGATCGGTCTGCTGATCGACGATGTGATCGTGATGATCGAGCACATCGCGCGCCGCGCGGGCGTGCCGGGGCTCGAGAACCCGCATCAGAGCGTGCTCGCCGCGGCGCGCGAGTTCCTTACGCCGCTGCTCGGCTCGAGCCTCGCCACCATCATCATCTTCATTCCGCTCGCCTTTCTCTCGGGCATCACCGGAGCGTTCTTCAAGTTTCTCTCCCTGACCATGGCCTCGGCGCTGATCATCTCGCTGATCCTCACGGCGTTCGCGGTGCCGCTGCTGGCTCGCGGTCTGATTGATTTCAAGACCTTCCACGATCCCTCGCACGGCAAAGAGACGCTGCTGAAGCGCATCCATGGCCGAGCGCTCAGTAGGCTGTTCGACAGGCCGCTGCTGCTGGCGCCGGCGCTGCTCGCGCTGCTGCTGCTCGGCTACATCGCCTATCGCAACGTCGGCAGCGGCTTCTTGCCGCGCATGGACGAGGGCGGCTTCGTGCTCGATTACCAGGCTGCGCCCGGTACCTCGCTCAGCGAGACCAATCGCGAGCTGGAGGAGATCGAGAACATCCTGCACAAGGATCCCTACGTCTACACGTTCTCGCGCCGCACGGGCGCGGGACTTGGCGGGGACCTCAATGAGGCGTACCAGGGCGATTTCTTCGTGCGGCTGACCGATCCATCGAAGCGACCTGACATCTGGGCGGTGATGGATGAGATCACCAACAAAGTCACGCGCGATGTGCCGGGCATTGATTTCGATACCCACCAGCTCATGAGCGACATGATCGGGGACATGGTGGGGCGCAGACAGCCGGTGGTCATCACCCTCAGCGCGAAGAATCCGTCGGTGCTTGGCGCAGTCGCCGTTCGGGTGGCCGAGGCGATCCGCCACGTGC
>JAJXWE010000176.1 GCA_021781775.1 Pseudomonadota bacterium
CACCTGCTGCATGTCCCCGGTCGTGGTGCCCACGTCCTCGGCGGTGATGTAACGCCCGCCGAGCGACTCGACCAGCCGGCCGAAGGCCTGCAACAGCTCCGGGGTCTTTGCCGTGCGGGCATCGCCGAGGATCACCGCCTTGCCCCCGCCGAGACCGAGTTCGGCCATGGCGTTCTTGTAGCTCATGCCCCGCGAGAGGCGCAGCGCATCGGTGAGAGCCTCGTCGCTGGAGGGATAGGGCCACATCCGGCACCCACCCGCGGCCGGCCCCAGCGCAGTCGAATGGATCGCGACGATGGCCCGCAGGCCGCTCGGGCGGTCATGGCCGAAGACCACCTGCTCGTGGTCGTCGAAGTCCGGCAGGGTGAACAGGTCCAAGGGGCTCTCCGAAGGTCTGGGGCCAATGCCCGGATCGAGCTCACCTTACGCCCGGGGGATGCACGGCGCGTGACAAACCTTGCTCAGTAGCCCGTATCGGTGAATGATTCCTGTCACCGTATGTTCATTTACCGAGATAATTCATGCAAACCGATCTTGACCGCAGCGATGCACGGATCCTCGACCTGATCCAGGAGCACGGCAATCTGTCCGCCGCCGAAGTCGCCGAGCGGCTGGGCATGACCGCCTCGACCTGTTGGCGGCGGATGAGCCGCCTGGAGGAATCCGGCGTGATCCGCAAGCGGGTGGCCGTACTCGACCGCGAGAAGGTCGGCCTGAACGTGCTGGTGTTCTCCCAGGTGAAGCTCGCCGGCCATGGGCGCGATGCGCTGCTGAAGTTCGAGCAGGCGGTGCGCCAGCACCCCGAAATCCTGGAGTGCTACACGCTGATGGGCGAGACGGACTTTCTGCTGCGCATCGCCTGTCGCGACATCAAGGCGTACGAGGCGTTCTTCCTCGATCACCTGTCGCGCTTTCCCGGCGTACAGTCCGTGCACTCCTCCATCGCGCTGTCGGTGATCAAGGAGACCACGGCCCTGCCGCTGAGCGGTGCGCCGCGCTGAGCACGATCAGGCAGCGCTCCTCGGCGAGCCCCGGCACGGTGAGCGCGAAGGTCTCGGCCTGCCAGCCGGGCGGCAGCGCCTCGAGCTCCGCCTGCGGCCACTTGCCCTTGAGGGCGAGGACGCGCGTGCCGGGGCCGCAGAGCGGCGTCACGGTGCGGACGAGCTGCGGCAGGGCCGCGAACGCCCGCGCCAACACGGTGTCGAACGGGGCGTCGGGCCGCAGCGCCTCCACCCTCGCCTGCACGGTCTCGACGTTCATCAGGCCGAGCGCATGAGCGGCGTGCGACACGAAGCGGACCTTCTTGCCGTTCGAGTCGATCAGCGTGAAGCGGCGCTCGGGGTTGGCGAGGGCAAGCGGCAGTCCCGGGAATCCCGCGCCGGTGCCGACATCGGCGATCCGCGCGCCATGCAGATAGCGGTGGACCGCGAGGCTGTCCAGCAGGTGATGGGTTACCATGTCGGCCCGATCCGTGATGGCCGTCAGGTTGAAGCGGCGATTCCAGCGGGCCAACTCCTCCAGCAGCTGCAGCAGGCGCAACGCATCATGCTCCGTCAACGCGACGCCCAGAGCGGCGGCGGCGTGAATGAGCGTGCGGGCGGTGCCCTGGGCGTCGGGCGCCCCGTGCGTCGGCTGGGAGGAACTCATGGATCGAGCGGCCTCGGACGGCATCGATTGTGGCAGAGGCGAGGGACGCAGGGTGAAAAAATTGCGGCCGCACGCGCGGCCAGCGAGACACTGACGTGAGATTGTTGCTCGTTGAAGACGACGCCATGATCGGCGAGGCCATCCGCGCCGGGCTGCGCCGGGACGGGTTCACCGTGGACTGGGTGCGCGATGGAGAAACCGCCGAGCAGGTGCTCAAGACCGACGCCTACGACCTGCTGTTGCTCGACCTGGGCCTGCCGCGGCGCGCGGGGCTCGAGGTGCTGAGCGGCCTGCGGTCCCGGGGCGATGCGCTCCCGGTGATCATCCTCACCGCGCGCGATGCCGTCTCCGACCGGGTCCAGGGCCTCGATGCCGGCGCCGACGACTACCTGGTCAAGCCGTTCGATCTCGACGAGCTCGCCGCGCGCATCCGCGCGCTGCTGCGGCGCAAGTCCGGGCAGACCGCCCCAGCGATCGAGCACCTCGGCGTGGTACTCAATCCGGCCACGCACACGGTGCAGCGGGACGGCCAGGACGTCGCCCTCTCGCCGCGGGAGTTCGCGCTGCTGCAGCTGCTGATGGAGCGCCCCGGGACCATTCATGCGCGGGCCCGGATCGAGGAGCGACTGTACGGCTGGGGAGAAGAGGTCGAAAGCAACGCCATCGAAGTACACGTGCACGGCCTGCGTCGCAAGCTCGGCGCGGACTTCATCCTCACGGTGCGCGGGGTCGGCTACCGGGTGCGGCCATCATGACCATGAGCTCGCTCCGCGCGCGGCTGCTCGCCTGGCTGCTCGGCGGCATCGCCGCCGTGGGTCTCTCCGGCAGCCTGGTCGTCTACCACAACACGCTCCGGCAGGCGGACGCGTTCTTCGATTACCACCTCGAGCAGATGGCGCTGTTGCTGCGTGACCAGCCGGTCGAATACCTCTGGCCGCTCGAGATCCCCTCGCGCGCCGCGGCCTATGGCTTTGTCGTGCAGGTGTGGACCATCGACGGCCAGCGGATCTGGGCGCCGCCGAACACAGTGCTGCCCGATGCCACGACCCTCGGGTTCTCCACGGTGACGACCCGTCAGGGCCGCTGGCGCGTCTACGGCGTCGCCTCGCCAACGCGGGTCGTGCAGGTTGCGCAGCGGATGCGCGTGCGCCGTCAGCAGGCGATCCAGTTGGCGATCCGTACGCTCGTGCCGTTCGCCCTCGCGGTGCCGATTCTCGGCATCCTGGTCTGGTTCGCCGTCGGCCACGCGCTCGAGCCGCTGCAGCGTCTGGCCAGTTCGGTGAAGTCCCGGCGGGTGGGGGCGCTCGAGCCGCTGCCGCACGCGCAGCTGCCCGATGAGGTGCAGCCGCTGGTCGCGGCGCTCAACGATCTGCTCGGGCGGCTCTCCGGGGCGCTCGGGCGGGAACGGGCCTTCATGGCCGATGCGGCGCACGAGCTGCGTACGCCGCTCACGGCGCTGCACCTGCAGCTCGGCGCGCTGGCTCGGGCCGGGACGGACCGTGAGCGCGCCGAAGCGATGGAGCGTCTCTCGGCCGGCGTGCAGCGCTCGATCCGGCTCGTCGAGCAGCTGCTCGCGCTCGCCCGCCAAGAGCCGCGCGTCGATCCGGCGCACGGCCGGCTCGCGCTCGATGAGCTGGTGCGCGACGTGGTGGCCGAGCTGGTACCGCTCGCGGATGCGCGCCGGATCGATCTGGGCATCGCCGAGGACCAGCCCGCCGTGATTCTCGGGGAGCACGATGCGATCGCGACCCTGGTGCGCAATCTGGTCGACAACGCGGTGCGCTACACGCCGCCCGGCGGCCGCGTCGACGTGTCGCTCACCCGCGGGGCGCCCGAGGAAGGCCGGGTGCGCCTGAAGGTCTGCGACAACGGGCCCGGCATCGCCCCCGAGGAGCACACCCGCGTGTTCGACCGGTTTTACCGTCAACCCGGAATGCAGGCGCCGGGCAGCGGCCTGGGCCTCGCCATCGTCAAGGCGATCGCCGACGCGCACGGCGCGCCCATCGAGCTGTCGGCCGGCGAGGACGGTCGCGGTCTGGCGGTGACCGTGATCTTCGCCACGGCGCCACCGGCCTGAGCCGGCGGCACGCCGCGCTCATTTCGCGCGGTGGGCCTTGAGCGCCAGCAGGAACCGCGCGGCGGCCTCGTCCAGTGTCCGGCGGTCCTGCGGACGCCCGAATCCCCGTCCGGCCGTGTCCACGGTCAGCAATTCGGTGGACACACCGTGAAAGCGCAGCAGGTAGGCCAGCTGCTGCGCGTCTGCGGCGCGCACCGGGTCGCCGGCGAGCCCCTGCACAATCAGCAGCGGAGAGCGGATCCGCTCGACCTCCCCGAGCGGGGAGATGCGTCGCAGGAAACGCTCGACACCCGCGTCGCCCGGATCGCCGAACTCCGCCCGGCGGAACGCGCGCAGCCCGGCGGGTGCGCGCTCGATGTAATCGTCGAGGCTCGCGATGCCGTCGACGTCGATGGCCCCGAGCAGGTGTCCGTCGAAGGTCGCCAGGCCATTGACCGCCAGCCAACCGCCGTAGCCGCGGCCCATGAGCACGATCCGATGCGCGTCGAACCCCGGTTGCATGCCGATCCATACCATCAGCGAGCCGATGTCGCGCACCGCATCCAGGCGGTGCGCGCCGTCGGCCAGCTCGCGAAAGCTCCGCCCGTATCCTGAGGAGCCGCGCACGTTCGGGGCGATGACCGCGTAGCCCAGGTCATTGGCCACGAACTGCAGGAACGGCCGCCAGCGGGGTCGGAACTGGCCGGCCGCATGCGCGTGCAGCACGATGAGCACCGGCGAAGGGGCCGGGCCCGGCGGCAGATAGATGTAGGCCGATACCATGCGCCAGTGACCGTCGATCCGGTCCCAGGTCGGATAGTGCACCAGCCGCGCCGCAACGCCGGGCGCCGCGGACGCGCCGCGCCACCAGCGCTGCACGAGCCCGCGGGCGGCGTCGTACACGGCGATCTCGGGGGGCCGCCGGCTCGACTGGAACGTGAACGCCAGGCGATGGCCCGCATCGAACCTGAGGCCATCGATCACCCCGTCATTGAGCCACGGCACCGCGACATCGAGCTTGGTCTGCCCGTCCCATACGTGCAGGTGGCTCTGACCGTCGACATCGAGCGTGTAGGCGAGGTAGCGGCCGTCGGCACTGGCCGCGAAGCCAGTGACGTCCCAAGGCAGTGCGGCCGAGATGACCCGCACGCGGCCCGATTGCAGATCGACGCGCAGC
>JAJXWE010000177.1 GCA_021781775.1 Pseudomonadota bacterium
ATTGGCGTATTGGGGTTGAGTCACCGCGAACTCGGCGCAATCGGCGAGGAAGAAGGTCGCATGCTGCGCGAGGTGGCGGCGAATCTCTCTTTCGCGCTGCAGTACCTGCAGCAGGACTCGCGGGTCCGGCTGCTCTCCTATTTCGACGTGCTGACCGGCCTTGCCAAGCGTCCGCTGTTCTGTCAGCGCCTGAAGCGTGCACTGCGCGATGCCGGCAGCATGCGAGCGCGCTATGCGGTCGCCGTGTTTGACGTGCAGAATCTCAGTGCAATCAATGATGCGTTCGGTCGCCATTGCGGCGATCTGCTGCTGCAGCTCATTGCCGAACGGCTCAAGCGCCGCTTCCCGGACACGGAGATGCTGGCGCATTTCTCCGGCGGAACCTTCGCTCTGCTGACGCCCGTTTCGCAGAGTACGGCGAGCTGCATGCCGAGCCTGAACCAGGAGCTCGATCGGCTTCTGGAGGAGCCGTTCTTGCTGGCGGGCAGTGACGTTCCCGTGGCGGTGCGCAGTGGTGTTGCCATGAGTCCGGATGACGGGGATGATCCCGACGTGCTGGTGCAGCGGGCCGAGGCATCGCTGCACAACGCGAAGGTCAGCGGTCAGCGCCGCGGCCACTACAGTCCCACGCAGCATTCAGAAGCGCTTGCGCGGGTGGCTCTGGAGAGACGATTGCGCCAGGCGCTGGAGCGGCGGGAATTCGAGCTGCACTATCAGCCGAAAGTCGATGTGAAGACTAGACACATCGAGGGCGCCGAGGCGCTGATTCGCTGGAGGGATCCTGAGCGTGGTCTGGTGTCGCCGGCGGAATTTTTGCCCGTCCTCGAGGAAAGCGGTCTGATCGTCGAGGTCGGTGAGTGGGTGATTGAGCGGGCCGCTCTGGAGTGCCGCCATTGGCAGAGCCAGGGCTTGCGAGCGATCCGGGTTGCGGTAAACATCTCGCCGATTCAGCTGTGCGATGCGGACTTCGTTGAGCGCTTCCTCAAGCACACGCGCACCTGGTCGACGAATGAGTGCGGACTCGACGTCGAGATCACCGAGGGCGTGGTGAGCGGCGATGCATCCGGGCAGATCGGCAAGCTCAAGGCGCTTCGCGCGGTGGGCGTCAAGATTGCCATTGACGATTTCGGCACGGGCTATTCGTCGCTGAGTCGCCTGGCGCAACTGCCGATCGATACTCTTAAGATTGACCGTAGCTTCATTGCAGACATGAGCACCGGGGCGCGTGCACGGCGGCTTGTATCGACGATCATCGCGATTGCCCGTACGTTCAACATGGTTGTGGTCGCCGAGGGTGTTGAAGATCAGGAGCAGCTCGATGCACTCTGGCACCTGGGGTGCGACCAGTCCCAGGGCTATCTGCACAGCAAGCCGCTGGGTGCCGAGCAGTTCGCGGCGTTGCTCGAGGTCTGTGGTGAGCGCGGCCTGACGCCGAACGCCGCCGCCGAGATGCCGGCGGCGATCAAATCCCGGTCTCGCGCCGGCTAGGCGCGCCGGGACGCTCAGCTCTGGAGGATGTCGAGGGCCCAGAATGCGAAGGTGAGGCCGTCGGTGATGTTGTACGCGACGATGCTTGGGGGCTTCTCCAGCCAGCACGCGTAAAGGACGCCGAGGACAAACTCGTAGCCCTGCTGGAACAGCGCATCGAGTCGGCTTTTGGTCCAGAAGCTGGGAACATGCGTGGATGCTAAGAGCAGCGCGGCGATCATGCCGCCGCAATTCATGCAGAACGGTCCGATGCGCAGTTTGCCCGGCATGGCCGCTGCGCGATAGGGAACGAGCAGCACGCGAAACCGGATCTCTACGGTCGGTCCCACGTGGATCGACTCGAAAACCGCCGGGCCCCAGGGGTTCTGATGCGTGTAGACGATGTCCCCGGTGGTCTGCTGGATATGCGGTGGCACATCCAGCCAGGAGTTACCGGTGTTTACCACTTGCGCCGGCGCAAGTCCCCATAAGAGGGCTGGGAGGAGATGCCGCTTGCCGCGCGGCCAATGCAGGCCGTAGCCGGCTGGTGCGTACCAATTGGTCAAAGCGGCGATGCCGGTGGCGCGCGATTCGCTCCCCTGGGCTGCAGTGCTCGCGACCGTTTGTGTCGTGGGCAAACCCTGAGTATTCCATCGGTCAATACTGCGCGCGCACGCCCGAGTTCCACATCACGGGTTTGGCACTGTGGATTGCGTGCTTCGAGGAATGAAACGCAGGGCAACGCACGCATGAACGGGTTGCTCGGTTGACCGGCCGGCGTCGCGGCACGCGGACCCGTCGGGTGGCGCTGTGTGCGGTCTGACGGGTGGGGGTCTCGGACCGCCGCGCCGGCGGTAGGAATCATGAGCGAATCCGCTGGCGTCGTGATGAAATCGTGGCGCCCTTGCGCTGGCTCTCTCATGCTATGACCAAACGGAATGATCAGTCTGACGGCATCCCTGGCGTGAACGTCGGCGCGCCCGTGCACGAACCGCGTGACGGACTGACCTGGATTCACGGCACGGCGCTCTACATTGGCGCGGTCCTCGGCACCGGGGTGATTGCATTACCGTCTCTCGCGGCCCGCGCCGCGGGCCCGGCGTCGCTGCTGGCCTGGCTGGCCCTGATTATCCTCTCGGTACCGCTGGCTGTGACGTTTTCGGCGCTCGGTGCGCAGTACCCCGACGCCGGAGGGGTCTCGACGTGCGTCAAGCTCGCGTACGGTCGATATCCGGCTGCCGTGGTGGGCTGGTGCTTTCTGTTCGCGGTGCCGGCGGGGGCCCCGGCCGCCGCGATGTTCGCCGGCGCTTACGTGCAGGCGGCGCTCGGCGGCGGGGCCTCGACCGTCATGCTTACGGCGGTCGCGATGGTCATGAGCGTGACGTTGATCAATGTGTTTGGGGTGACGTTCTCCGGACGGGTCCAGGTGCTCGTGGCGGCGTTGCTGGTGACCTTCCTGGCGACTGCCGTGTGCGCGTCCGTGACGCATTTCCGCGTGCAGAATCTCCATCCGTTCAACCCGCACGGTTGGCTCGCCGTCGCATCGGCCGCGGGTCTGCTCGTATGGAGCTTCGCCGGCTGGGAGGCGATTACACATCTGGCCGCGGAATTTCGCCGGCCGGCCCGTGACATGCCCCGGGCAGCCATCGCGGCGGTCATCGTCGTCGGGGTGCTCTATTTTGCGGTCGCGGCTGCGACGGTGCTCGTGCTCGGCCCCCGTGCAGCCTCAACAGAGGCGCCGCTCGCGGATCTGCTGGCGGCAGGATTCGGCGGGGAGGTCAAGCTGCTGGCTGCGGGGGCGGCGCTGCTACTGACTGCGGGAACGATGAATGCTTACTTTGCCGGTGCGGCGAAGCTCGGAGCGGCCTTGGGCCGGGATGGAGCGCTACCGGCGTGGTTCGCGCACGGGAGCGAGGCCGGAGGCGTTCCCCGGCGCAGTCTTCTGGCTCTCGCCGGTCTTGCGCTGACGATGCTTGCGGTGACGGTCGCGACGCACCTGCGTGTCGAGGCGTTGGTGCTCATGACCACCGGTGCCTTCGTGATCGTGTACATCCTCGGAACGGCCGCCGCGCTGCGCTTGCTCGAGGCGCGCTCCTGGGGGCGACGGGCCGCCGCTTTTGCACTGATTTTCGACGTTGTGCTGCTCGTAACGACGGGTCGCTATCTGATCTGGTCGCTCGTCATCGCCCTGGGCGCGGTCATCTACGTGAACCGTGCGCGTCGTGCGCCGGTCTGATCAGGCGATCGGAGTGCTCTGTCCTCGTGAACCGTTGCGCTGCAGCGGGGCCGCAGGCAGCGTCGAACGCAGCTGAATCCCGTCGTGCTCGCCGATGAGAGTGGCGAGCCAATCGACGAACACGCGCACGCGCCGGGACAACTGGCGGCTGCGGGGGTAGACGACGTGCAGCGGCAAGGGCTCCGGGAACCACTCGGCGAGCACCAGGTCGAGCGCTCCGCGCTCCATCGCCTCCTTGACCACGAATGCCGGCAGTTGCGCAATGCCGAGCCCGGCCTCGGCGGCGGTCACATAGCTGTTCTCATCTTCCAGCGCGAGATGCCCGGGGAAAACGGCATGGATGCGTTCGCGTTCGTTCGAGAAGACCCATTCGACCGCCTCGCCCGTGCTCGGTGAGAAATGGTTGAGACAGCGATGCTGCGCCAGCTCGCTCGGATGGGTCGGGCTGCCGTTTCGGCGCAGGTATTTCGGTGAGGCGCAGGTGACGAAGTAAAGGAATCCGACCCGGCGGGCGATGAGGCCTGTGTCGCGGACGTCACCGATCCACAGCGCGCAATCGATCGCCTCGGAGACCAGGTCAAAATGCCGTTCATTGCAGGCGAGGGCGAGCTCGATGCCGGGGTAGTGCGCGAAGAACGCGGGCAACGCCGGCACGATCACCGAGCGTGCGATCAGCGTTGGCGCATCGACGCGGACGCGGCCGAGCGGATTCGTTGATCGTTGCGACAGGGATGCTTCGGCATCCTCGAGCTCCGCCAGAATTGCGACCGCGCGCTGGTAATAGGCGGCGCCCTCAGGCGTCACGCCGACGCGGCGGGTCGTGCGGTTCAGAAGGGTCACGCCGAGGGTCTTCTCCAGCCGCTTCAGCAGCGTCGTTGCGGTTGCGTTCGGGATTCCGAGGCTTTCCGCTGCGCGCCTCATCGTGCCCGTCTCCACGATCCGCGTGAAGAGCCTCATGGCCTGGAGCTTGTCCATTTATTATTCCGTTTTATGAATTATCGATTTAAGGTATGACGTTTATTTCAAGAACAACGAATAATATGCTGACGGTCGATTCCCTGCACCTCGGAGCCATTCATGAACGATTTCCTGAAGACCGTGACCGACCAGAGCTTTGGCGAGCAGGTCCTTCGCGAAAGACGCCCCGTGCTCGTGGACTACTGGGCGAGCTGGTGC
>JAJXWE010000178.1 GCA_021781775.1 Pseudomonadota bacterium
AGGTGAGAGCACCGCATGGGTGATGTAGGCCACCACCTTCACCGCGCCCTCGTCTTTGAGCGCCTTGGCGGCCTGACAGAGCGTACCGGCGGTGTCGATCATGTCATCGACCAGCAGGCACACCTTGCCGCGGATGTCGCCGATGATGTTCATCACCTTCGACTCGTTGGGGCGCGGCCGGCGTTTGTCGATGATGGCCAGATCCGCGTCGTCGAGCCGCTTGGCGAAGGCGCGCGCGCGCACCACGCCGCCGACGTCCGGCGAGACGATCACGACGTTCTGGTACGCCTGCTTCCAGGCATCACCGAGCAGCACCGGAGAGGCATACACATTGTCGACCGGGATGTCGAAAAAGCCCTGGATCTGGTCGGCATGCAGGTCAATGGTCAGCAGTCGATTGACACCCGCGATCGACAGCATGTTGGCCACGAGCCGGGCGGTGATCGCCGAGCGCGTCGCCCGCGGCCGCCGGTCCTGACGCGCGTAGCCGAAATAAGGCACCACCGCCGTAATGCGCGCCGCCGAGGCACGCCGGCAGGCATCCACCATCACCAGCAGCTCCATCAGCATGTCGTTGGTCGGCGGACAGGTCGGCTGGACGATGAACACGTCGCGACCGCGTACGTTCTCCATCAGCTCGACATTGATTTCACCATCGCTGAAGCGGCCGACGTACGCCCGCCCGAGGCGCGTCTGAAGATGGCGCGCGATGTCGGTCGCGAGACCCGGATTGGCATTGCCGGCAAACAAAGCCAGCACATCGCTCGTGCTCATGAGTACGTTACGTCAACCACAAAATTTCACGCGCCGGCTTCCGGCCGCCCACAACCATCTGGCTGGGGTGGAAGGATTCGAACCTCCGAATGGCGGGATCAAAACCCGCTGCCTTACCACTTGGCGACACCCCAGCACTACTCAAAGTCAACCACACGACGCCGTCCGCCGGCGTCCGCGGCGTACGGTGTTTGCCGTCACGGCGCATCCGCGAGCAGCGCATGCAGCGGGGAGACGTTCAAACCCCGCGCGACGAAACTGCGCCACTTGTCCGGAGCACGCGCCGCTATGCGCTCGGCCTCCTCCGCGCTGCCGACGGCAGCGAAAATGCACGAACCGGTTCCGGTGAGCCGCGCCGACGCGTAACGCCCGAGCCACTCGAGTGCCTCGGCCACCTCGGGCCATCGCGCGCGCACCACCGGCTCGCAATCGTTGCGTCCACCGGACTCGAAAAAGGCGCGTATTGTGATGAGGGGGGAATTTCGTGTCAATTCAGGGCTCTGGAACACGTCACCGGTTGACACGCTCACACCCGGCCGCACGATCACATACCAGCGCTCCGGCAGGACAACCGGCTCCAACCGTTCCCCGACGCCTTCGGCCCATGCTGAAAAACCTCTAACGAATACAGGTACATCCGCGCCAAGCGGTAGCCCAAGCGTGGCCAATGCATCCACGGACAGTGCACATCCCCACAGGCGGTTGAGGGCGAGCAAGGTCGTCGCTGCATCGGTACTGCCGCCGCCCAGGCCGCCACCGATCGGAATGCGCTTGCTGACGCGAATCGAGGCACCAAGGCGCGTACCGGCCGCGGCCTGCAAAGCCCTCGCGGCCCGCACGACCAGGTCCTGCTCGGCCGGGATGTCGGCCGAACCGGCGCGGCGCTCGATCCGGCCGTCCTCGCGGACTTCGATCCCCACCGTGTCGCACAGGTCGATGAGCTGGAAAAGCGTCTGCAGCTCATGATACCCGTCCGCCCGCCGGCCCGTGACGTGCAGGAACAGATTGAGCTTCGCCGGCGCCGGCCAGAGACTCTCTCTGGGCGTCACTGCAGATGCCATGCGTCCACCACCATCCGTAGCCGCACCGCCGCGCGGCGCACGGTCAGGAGCCGCGGCAGCCACTCGGCCCCGACCGGGGTGTAGGCACGATAATCAATGGACCATCCGGCCTGCTTCAGGCGCGCGAGCCGCTGGGACCCGTCAAGCGTGACCGTCGCAGGCAGCGACGGATCCGGCACGCCGAGGATCCAGTAGCGCAGACTTCCGAGCGGTGGGTCGAAACCGAGCTGTCGCTCAAGCACGGTGTGCGCCGCGGCATTGCCGAGATGCTGGCCGCGGGAGGTGATCACGCTCAGCGCCCCGCCGAGATCGCTCACCTGGGTGGCACCGGCACCGAACGGACCGCTGAGGGTCATGCGCGTGCCGGGCATGCTCTGCCGCCAGCGGATGTCGGCATTGAAACCCTGCTGCCCGACCGCCACCGCGACGCGGCCGGTGAGCTCGAAGCGCGACAACCCCTGCAGCAGCGGGCGGCGGACGTTCCAGGCCGTGGTCGGCGCCGGCGGGACCGGCACGGTCTGGCAGGCGCTGAGCACCAGGGCGGTGAGCGCGCCGAACGCGGCGCAGATGCGGCGCAGACGCGTGGCGGAAGCAGCGTGCGAGGACATGGGCCGGCACTATATCGCAGCCGGGCGTGCGACCTGAGCCCGCGGCGCCTTGTCGGGCGGGCGGCGATCCCGGAGAATGCCCGCCCGCCGAAGATCCAGGATCATGAAGGACTCCATCCGTCAGCGCCTCGAGAGGCTCTCCGACCGCTTCGAAGAGGTGGGTCGGCTGCTGGCCTCTCCCGACCTCGACGGTGGCTCGACGCAATTCCGCGAGCTGTCGGTCGAATATGCGCGCCTGCAGCCGCTGGCGGAGGGCCTGCGCGCCTATCGCACCCTCGCGCACGATCTTGCGGCCGCCCGCGAGCTGCAGGACGATGCCGACCCCGACATGCGCGCCCTGGGCGAGGAGGAGCAGCGTCGGCTGTCGGGGGAGATCGCCACGGCCGAGGACGGCCTGCACGCGCTGCTGCTGCCGGAAGACCCTCGCGACGAGAAGAACATCTTCCTCGAAATCCGCGCCGGCACCGGGGGCGACGAGGCCGCGCTGTTCGCCGGGGATCTGTTTCGCATGTATGCCCGTTACGCCGAGTCGCGGGGCTTCACGGTCGAGGTGCTCAGCGAGAGCGCGGGCGAGCACGGCGGCTACAAGGAAATCATCAGCCGCGTGGTCGGCCGCGGCGCCTTTTCGCGCCTGAAATTCGAATCCGGCGCTCACCGTGTGCAGCGGGTGCCCGCCACCGAGGCGCAGGGCCGGATCCACACCTCGGCCTGCACGGTGGCGATCCTGCCCGAACTCGATGCCATCGCCAGCGTCGAGATCAATCCGGCAGACTTGCGCATCGACACCTACCGCTCCTCCGGCGCCGGCGGTCAGCACGTCAACAAGACCGACTCTGCCGTGCGGATCACGCACCTGCCGACGGGCATCGTGGTGGAGTGCCAGGATGAGCGCTCGCAGCACAAGAACCGCGCGCGCGCCCTCTCGCTGCTGCAGGCCCGGCTGCTCGCCGCCGAGCAGGAGAAACAGGCAAGCGCCCAGGCGCACTCGCGCCGCCTGCAGGTCGGCAGCGGGGACCGCTCCGAACGCATCCGCACCTACAACTTTCCCCAGGGGCGGGTCACCGACCACCGCATCAACCTGACGCTCTACAAACTGGCGCAGATCATGAACGGCGAGCTCGACGAGCTGCTCGATGCACTCGCCCACGAACACCAGGCGGAACTGCTGGCCGAATTGGAGGGCTGAGGGCGCTCAGCGCACCGCTGGCGGCGGTGCGTGGTGCCTGAGGTAGGCCGGCCCGCCGAGGTCGGCCATCTGGTGCAGCAGCCAACCCTGCCGCCAGCGCACGAACGGCGAGGGATTCGCGACATGCCAGTGCACCGGATCGGGCAGCACGGCCGCGAGCAATGCCGCCTGCGCAGGCGTGAGCCGCGCGGCCGGCTCGTGGAAGAAGCGCTGGGCGGCCGCCTGCACGCCGAAGATGCCGTGGCCGAACTGGGCGATGTTCAGATACACCTCGAGCACGCGCTGCTTCGGCCAGAGCACGTCGATCAGCACCGTCAGGTAGGCCTCGATCCCCTTGCGCACGAAGCTGCGCCCGCCCCAGAGGAACAGGTTCTTGGCCACCTGCTGCGTGATCGTGCTCGCCCCGCGCAGCCGCCCGCCGCGCTCGGCGGTACGGATCGCCTGGTCGATCGCGCGAAAGTCGAATCCGTGGTTATAGGGGAAGGTCTGATCCTCGGAGGCGACGACGGCGATGCCGGCCTGTGGGGAGATCCGCCCATACGGCACCCACCGGAAGTCGGTCCGGTAGGCGCGCTCCCCGGCGCTCACCGCACGCCATCTGGCCTCGAGCATGTAGGCGCTGCTGAGCGGTCTCACCCAGCGCAGCGCCAGCACCGGCAGCACGGTGAGTATGAGCCACGCGAGCGCCGCCTTGAGCAACGCTCGGCGCAGCCACGCTGCGAACCCCTTGTTGCGCATATCCGGATGCCTCGTGCGGGCCGGCGCACCGTGCCGGACCGACCGCTCCCCGCCGCCGCGGTTCGCCTGCCTAGTCCACCACGCGCCGAGCGGAAACGATCAGCACATCCTCGAGCGGCGCGTCCTGGTAGCCCTGGCGCCGGCCGGTGGCCACGCGCGCAATGGCATCAATGGCGTCCATGCCGTCGGTCACGCGGCCGAACACGGCGTAGCCGAAATCCCGTGCGCTGTTGTCGAGGAACGCGTTGTCGGCGAGGTTGACGAAGAACTGCGAGGTGGCGCTGTCGATGACGCTGGTGCGTGCCATGGACAGCGTGCCGCGCAGGTTCTTCAGTCCGTTCTTCGCCTCGTTGCGGATCGGCTCACGGGTCTTCTTGCTGCGGAACTCCTGATCGAGCCCGCCGCCCTGGATCACGAAGCCCGGCACGATGCGGTGGAAGATCGTGCCGTCGAAGAATTTCTCATCGACGTACGCCAGGAAGTTCTCGACGGTCACGGGTGCATCGGCGG
>JAJXWE010000179.1 GCA_021781775.1 Pseudomonadota bacterium
GCGGTCTTGCCTATCATCGAGAGCTGAGGCCCCTCGCTCGGGCTCCGTTCCCCGGCGCGTGCAGGTCCGAGGCCCTCCGGCCGACAACGAATGAGCGTCTCGCGCGGCGATGCGGCAGTCACCCGTTCCGACGATCCAGGACCGCGGACAGCGGCGCACGATGGGGCCTCGATGCGGGAGCGGAGCGGGTGGCCGTTGAGTTCTCGGCGACGGAACGCACCCGTGGGGCGCCCTCGTGGAGGCTCTTGCGGCGGTGCCGGTCGCCCCCTTCCGGCGTCGGTCCGGATCCGGCTAGTATCCGGCCAAACGAGGCCGGCCACCGCGCAAGGCGCGGCGCGTGCTGCCGGTCCCAAGGGGGCGCATGAACGAATCCCGAAGACAATCCGCCGTTGCGAGCCGCTGGTGGCGCCTGCTGCTGCTGGTGCCGGTGATCGCTGTGCTCTGGGTCCCCTGGTTCGCGCGCATGCAGCCGACGCTTTGGGGCTTTCCCTTCTTCTACTGGTATCTGATGGCCTGGGTGCCGGGCGGGGCCGCTTGCACGGCCATCGTCTACTACAAGACGCGTCATTTGATCTAACAGGGCGGCAAGAGCTCATGCATGACTCGGCGGCAATCGTATTCCTGCTGCTATTTACGCTCGTGACTGTGCTCGGCTTTCTCGCCGCGCGGTGGCGGCGGGGGGATCTCGACCGGCTGCACGAGTGGGGGCTGGGCGGGCGCCGCTTCGGCACCTGGGTCACCTGGTTCCTGCTCGGCGGTGATCTTTACACCGCCTATACCTTTATCGCGCTGCCCGCGCTGGTGTTCGGCAAGGGGGCCATCGGCCTCTTTGCCATGCCGTACATCATCATGGCCTACCCGGTGGTGTTCGCCCTGCTGCCGCGGCTGTGGTACGTGGCACACAGACACAATTACGTCACGGGCGCGGATTTCGTGCGCGGACGGTACGACAGTCCACTGCTCGGCCTGCTCGTGGCGATCACCGGCATCCTTGCCGTGATGCCCTACATCGCCCTGCAACTCCTCGGTATCGAGGTGGTCATCGCGGGGATGGGATTTCCAACCAGCGGCTGGCTCGGTGATCTGCCGCTGATTGGCGCCTTCGTGATCCTCGCCGCATACACGTACACGAGCGGTTTGCGCGCTCCGGCGATGATCGCCGTGGTCAAGGATCTGCTGATCTACGTGACGGTGGCCGTCGCGGTGGTCGTCATTCCGATCGAACTCGGCGGCTACGGCCGGATCTTCGCTGCAGTGTCAGTCTCGAAGCTCATGCTCGCGTCCCCGCATCCGGGGGATCTGGGGAGCTACAGCGCGTTCGCGACGCTCGCGTTCGGATCGGCGCTCGCTCTGTTCCTCTACCCGCACGTGCTCACCGGCGCGCTCGCAGCCAAGGATCCAAAAGTGGTGGCGCGCAACATGGCGCTGCTCGGCGCCTATTCGCTTGCGCTCGGGCTGATCGCGCTGCTCGGATTCATGGCGATTGCGGCGGGCGTGAGCCGGATGCCGCAGTATGCCAAGTACTTCAAGCTCTACTCCAATAACTTCGCGGTGCCGGCCCTGTTTCTGCACAGCTTCCCGGGCTGGTTCGTGGGGGTGGCCTTCGCGGCGATCGCCATCGGCGCGCTGGTTCCGGCGGCGATAATGTCGATTGCTGCGGCAAATCTGTGGACGCGCAGCGTCTACCGGGAGTATCTCAGGCCCGCATGCAGCGACGCCGAGGAAGCGCGGCAGGCCAAACTCGTCTCGTTGATCGTGAAGTTCGGTGCGCTGATCTTCGCTATCGGACTGCCGACCACCTTCGCCATCAACCTGCAGCTGCTCGGCGGCATCTGGATCATCCAGACGCTGCCGGCGATGGTGGTGGGTCTTTACTCGCGCTGGTTCCATCGCTGGGCCCTCGCCCTTGGATGGCTGATCGGAATGGTGATGGGTACCTGGATGGAGGCGCGTCTCGGCTTCAAGGGCGCGGTGTTCCCGCTGCACCTGTTCGGCACCGTGGTGCCGACCTATATCGCCCTGGTGTCGGTGGCGGGAAATTTCGTGGCATCGGCGGTTTTGACTGTGGTGTTCCGCGGCCTTGGTCTTGACGGCGGTGTCGATCAGACCGCACCGGCTGACTACCGCGCCGTGGCATGAGTCCCCGCTCTGCGCGCCGGCGCGACTTGGGAAAGTATGCGCCGCGGCGAACTTCGCGGCGGGTGTCGAGGTGCGCCTTCCTCAGTCGCGTCGTCCGTCGCTACAATGCTGCGGCGCTGCGATGCGGCAGAGCGCGGAACCGGGCGATGCCGCGTGCCTGCGAGTTCAACCCGACGTGTCGAGCCGCGACGTTCCGCGGCCCTGCCCTCGGGGCAGTGAGACTGCAGTTGTCGTCGCTGGCAGGGCATGGCCGCACACGGCGTATGCTGCCGCTCCGCAGTGGGTAGTGGCAAACTGCGGAGGGCTGTGTGCAGTACGTGATCAAGGCCGAGCCGCCGGATCCGCGCGCGAAGCGGCTGGTGTTTCCGGCGCAAAAGACGATGTACCGCGGCAAGACCATCGCTCCAGGCGATACGATTTTCATCTTTGCCAGCGAGACTCAGGGAGGACGGGGGCTGTTCGCGCGTGGCGTGGTTCTGTCGGTGAGATCGGGCCCGGCGCGGCGCGGCCTCGTGCGCCAGACGCCCCGCGTGAGTATCGTCGTGAGACGCACGGCGCTGGCTCGTCGGACACTGGGCCGAGCAGAGCTGAAGCGGTTTTCCGCGTGGGAGGATGGGCGGCCGCAGACCGAGCTGAATTTCAAATTCTATCGTCAGGCGACGAACAAGATCGCCCAGGTCACGCATGCCGCGGCAGCGCTTCTCGAGCAGTATTTCTAGTGCGTAGCCGTGCGCCCACAGTGTGCACCGCCGCGCAGCGAGAGGCGAGACGTCAGTGAGCCAGAAACTTACCGCAGGGGCGGGTTGCGCGGAGCGCATCTGCGGCGCATTCTTGAGCGCTGCTTGAGTGGCAGTCCGGGGTCGCCTTTGAATCTTCACCTGTATCTGGCTTACTGCCTCGCGGTCGGCATTTTGGTGCTGATCCCGGGTCCGGTCGTGACGCTCGTGGTCGCCAATTCGCTGAGCCACGGCAGCCGCTCCGGCCTGTTGGCCGGCGTGGGCGCCAGCATCGGCAATGCCATCCTTCTCGCGGGAACTGCGGTCGGTTTGATCGCCTTCTTCGCGTGGCTCAGCGAGGTCTTCGATGTCGTCCGCTGGGCAGGCGCACTGTATCTGATCTGGCTCGGGGTCAAGGCGTGGCGGTCACATGGCGGTTCCGCGCCGAGCTTGACCTCGCTCGGCGCACCCTCGGGCAGAGCGGTCTTCGTACAGGGGTTTCTCGTTGCGATCACCAATCCCAAGGCAATCGTGTTCTACATCGCGTTTCTGCCGCAGTTCATCGACGCGCATCGTCCGGCGGGGCCGCAGCTGCTTGAGATGATCGGCACGATGATTGTCATGGGACTGATCTCAGACAGCACCTACGCGCTGCTCGCCGGGCGGATCAGAGGGTGGCTCGCGGTACCGGCGCGGCGTCGCCTGCAGAGCCGAATCAGCGGGTCGCTGTTGATCGGCGTGGGCTGCGGCCTGCTGCTGGCTCGGCAGTCGCGCTGAGTCGGCCGCCGCCGACTCCGTGTCCGGTTGACTCAGCCGATGAGCGCGTCGGGCTGGTGCTATCAGTCAGTCCGCCGCGAGCAGCTCACGCAGGAGGCGCAGCAATGCTTCGGCGCGGATGGGCTTGCTCAGGATCCGCAGGTGAGGATCGGGCGCCAGGCCGCGCACTGCTGCTGAGGTGTCCCCGGTGACCAGCACCGACTTCAGGTGCGGCCCGAGGCGTTCGCGCAACGCGGCAATGACCTGAATGCCGGTCTGATTCGCGCCGAGGTGATAGTCCGTCATCAGCAGCTCGAAACCTGTGCCGCTTTGCACGGCGGCGATTGCCTGCTCGAGCGAGGCTACCGTCGTGACCTGGTAGCCCTCGACGCGCAGCAGCATTCGGGTCGCATCGCGGACGCCGGGGTCATCCTCGACCAACAGCACGCGGGGCCGCCCGCTGGTTCCGTCCGAATCGGAGCCGCCGGTCGCGTCCTCGGCCTGCGGTGTCGTCGGGCCCGGCTGGGCCCCGGCCGAGGGCAGCAACAGCGAGAAGGTCGAGCCGCTGCCGACCTCGGATGTGACCTCGAGTTTCAGGCCGAGCAGCTGCACGATGCGCCTGACGATGGAAAGACCCAGCCCGTATCCATCGCGCGAGGCATTGGCGCCGACGCCCACCTGGTAGAACTCATCGTAGATGAGCGGCAGTTGATCGGCGGGAATGCCGATGCCGGTATCCTGGACATCGATCCGGAGCTGCGCGTCATGGGTGAGCGGACAGCGCAACACGACCATTCCGCTTGGCGTGTACTTGATGGCGTTGGAGAGCAGGTTGCGCACCACCTGCTCGACCAGGGCAGGGTCGCTACGAACAAAGGCGCTGGTCTGGGAAACTTCCAGCGCGAGTCCCTTGCGCGAGGCGACGCTACCGAACTCGCGCCGCATTTCCTCGAAGATGCGCGCGACCGAAAAGTCGGTGACGTCGGGTTGTATCGCGCCGGACTCGAGCTTGCTGATGTCGAGCAGGGCGTTCAACAGCCGAGACATCGCGCCGATCGCCTGCTCCTGATGCGCCAAAACCTCGACCAGGTGCGGCTCGCCGACCGTGCGGCGCAGTGTTCCGTTCAGCAATGCCAAGGCTTGCAGCGGTTGGCGCAGATCGTGACTCGCCGTGGCGAGAAAGCGGCTCTTGCCCTGGTTGGCGCGGTCGGCGCTCTCACGTGCCAAATCCGCGACCGCGCGCGCGGCGATCAACTCTCTCTGGAT
>JAJXWE010000180.1 GCA_021781775.1 Pseudomonadota bacterium
GTGGAATCTGGCCCGACAGATACACCGTGTCCCCGGCGCGCACGGCCTGGGAATACGTGCCGATGGCCGGCGGCGCCTTGTCGGTATGGATGATCGTGCGGCTCATGCTGGTCCTCATGCGGTGTGGGAATTGGAATCCGTCTCGTCGAGCTCTTCGCTGTCGGCGCGATCGCCGCGCGCGTGTGCGGCGATCGTCCGGCTGACGCGCGTCACGTCCGGCAGACGGCGGATGACGCGCATCACGCGCGCCAGCTGCTTGCGGTCGTGCACCTTCAGCTCGAAGGTCAGAATCGAGGCATCCCCTTCCTGCTCCTCGATCGAGACGTGATGGATGTTGGTATCGGCGCTGGCGATGGCCGCGGCCACCCCGGCGAGCACGCCGGTGCGGTTGACCACATCGACGCGGATCTCCGAGTTGAACAGCCGCTCGGGTGCGGACTGCCAGCTGACCGGCAGCCACTTCTCCGGATGCTTGCGGTAATCCTCGACATTCACGCAGCGGTCGCGGTGGATGACGACGCCGCGGCCGGCGGACAGAAAGGCGAACACCGGGTCGTTGGGCAGCGGGAAGCAGCAGCGCGCGTACGTCACCAGCAGTCCCTCGGTGCCGGCGATCGCGAGCGGCGCGGCCATGGCCGCGCCCTGCTCCGGGGTGCCTGCCGGCAGCAGCCGGCGCGCCACCAGCGGCGCGAGGCGCTCGCCGAGCCCGATCTTCTCGTACAGCTCGTCCAGGTCCTTCATGCCGAGTTCCCCGAGCATGACCTCGCGGGTCGCGGCCGGCACGCTCTCGAGGAGCAGGCCGAATTCCGTCAGCGACTGGGTCAGCAGTCTCTGGCCGAGCGCGATCGCCTCGCTGCGGCGCAGACTCTTCAGGTAGTGTCGGATGGCGCTGCGCGCCTTGGCGGTCACCACGAAGCTCACCCAGGCAGGATTGGGCACGGCGCCCTTGGCCGTGATGATCTCGACGGTCTGGCCATTGCGCAGCACCGTGCGCAGCGGCGTCAGGCGCCGGTCCACCTTGGCGGCGACGCAGCGGTTGCCCACGTCCGTGTGCACGGCGTAGGCGAAATCCACCACGGTTGCGCCGCTCGGCAGACGCAGGATCTTGCCCTTCGGGGTGAACACGTAGACCTTGTCGGGATACAGATCGACCTTGACGCTCTCGAGGAACTCCTCCGAGCTTCCGTCCTCCTGCAGCTCCACCAGTCCCGAGAGCCACTCGCGCGCGCGCGCCTGCTCCATCGAGCCGGCGTCCTCGCCCGATTTGTACTTCCAGTGCGCGGCGATGCCGGACTCGGCCACGCGGTGCATGTCCTCGGTGCGGATCTGCACCTCGATCGGCACCGCGTTGGGGCCGAACAGCGTCGTGTGCAGCGACTGGTAGCCGTTCACGCGCGGGATGGCGATGTAATCCTTGAACCGGCCGGGCATCGGCTTGAACACCGAATGGACCGCACCGATGGCTCGGTAACAGGTATCGAGTTCATCGACGATGATGCGCAGGCCGTAGACGTCCACGATCTCCGCGAGCGAGGCGCGCTTGCGCAGCATCTTCTTGTAGATGCTGTAGATGTGTTTCTCGCGCGTCTCGACCCGCGCCACGATACCGTGCTTCGCCAGGGCCGCGGACAGCTGCTCATCGATTTTCTTCAGAAACTCCTTCTGGTTGCCACGCGCCTTGCGCAGCGCGTGCTCGAGCACGCGGTAGCGCTGCGGATACAGCGCGCGGAAGCCGAGTTCCTCGAGCTCCAACTTGAGGTTGTATAGTCCACAACGCTCGGCGATCGGCGCGTAGATGTCGAGCGTCTCGCGGGCGATGGCCCGGCGCCGGTGCGGCGGCATCGCCTGGATCGTACGCATGTTGTGCGTACGGTCGGCGAGCTTGACCAGGATGACGCGCAGGTCGCGCACCATCGCGAGCAGCATCTTGCGGAACGACTCCGCCTGCGCCTCCTCGCGATTCTTGAACTGGATGGCATCGAGCTTGGTGACCCCGTCGACCAATTCCGCCACGTCGGCACCGAATCGCTCGGCGAGCTGGTCCTTGGGCGTCGGGGTGTCCTCGATGACGTCGTGCAGGATCGCCGCGATCAGGGTATCGGCATCGAGGCGCAGGTCGGCGAGGATGGCCGCGGTCGCGACCGGGTGGGCGATGTACGGCTCACCGGAGAGGCGCTTCTGCCCCTCGTGCGCCGAGGCACCGAATTCCGCCGCCGCCCGCACGCGGGCGACCTGGTCGGCCGGCAGATAGCTGCCGACGTTCGCCAGCAGCTCCTTCAGTCCCGGAGTACGCCTTCCACCGGGAAGCAGCCCGAGGAGGGAAGACGCATAGTCCATAGCTCAGGGGTCAGCCGTGACGCTGCACCGCACCGCAGTCGACCGCTCGCCGGGCGTTACTCGCCCAGTCCGAACTGGGGAGCGCGGAATGCGGACTGCATGTCCAGTTCCGACACGTCCGGTGCGGGCGGCTCGGCCGGCGGCGGCTCCGGTTCGCGCAGCATCTCGACCGTGACGTTGCCCGCGGCGATCTCGCGCAGCGCAACCACCGTCGGCTTGTCATTTTCGACGGCGATGGTCGGCTCGGCCCCGTTGGCCAGACGCCGGGCGCGCTGCGCCGCCAGGATCACCAGCTGGAACAGGTTATCGACGTTTTGCAGGCAGTCTTCGACGGTAATGCGGGCCATGGCGACACTTGAATATGAATGATTGGGTGGGCGCGGCTGGCGCCCAGGGGTCCCCTACTATACGGCAAGGGCGGGTGCTCAGGCCAGCAGCCGGGCGAGCAGCGCGGTCAGCTCCGGCCGGTAGGCGGCCAGCCCCTCCGCCCGGCCCGTGACGATGCGCACCAGATCGTCCACGGCCCGCTCGAAATCATCGTTGACCACGACGTCGTCGAACTCGCTCCAGTGCGCCATGTCGCCGACCGCCTCGTGCAGGCGCCGCTCGATCACCGCAGCGGAATCCGTGGCTCGGCCGCGCAGGCGCTGCTCGAGCGCCTCGCGCGAGGGGGGCAGGACAAAGATGGTATGGCACTCGGGCAGCGCCGCGCGCACCTGGCGGGCGCCCTGCCAGTCGATCTCGAGCACGATGTCGGTGCCCGCGGCGAGCTGCCGCTCCACCGGCTCGCGCGCGGTACCGTAGTAGTTGCCGAACACCTGGGCATGCTCGAGAAAGCGCCCCTCGGCGACCATACGCTCGAACTGCTCCACGGAGACGAAATGGTATTCGCGGCCGTCGGTCTCCGTGGCGCGCTGCGGCCGGGTGGTGTGGGAGATCGACAGGCGCAGCGCGGGCCGGCGCTCGAGCAGGGCACGCACCAGCGAGGTCTTGCCCGCTCCCGAGGGTGCTGCGAGCACGAACAGCTGGCCGCGCCGCGGCACCTGCGGACCCTCCGCGGCGGGCCCGGCGGCCAACAGCTCCCGGCTGCGCGCCGCGAGCTCGCGCAGCGCCTGCCCGCGATGACTCGCGGCGTTCTTCTCCGCGGGGGTGAGCTGCGCGGCGGTCCGCGCCGATCCGAGCGGCTGAAAAATCGGGTCGTAGCCGAAGCCGCCCGTGCCGCGCGGCGCGAGCGTGATGCGCCCCTCCCAGCGGCCCGTGGCGAGGAGCGGGTTCGGATCGTCGCCGCTGCGCACCAGCGCGATGACGCACTGGTAGCGTGCGCCGCGCGCCTGCTCGGGTACGCCGGCGAGTTCGGCCAGGAGCTTGCGCACATTCGCCTCGTCACTGGCGCCCTCGCCGGCGTACCGGGCCGAGAAGACGCCCGGCCGTCCCTGCAGCGCGTCGACTTCGATCCCGGAGTCATCGGCGAGCGCCGGCAGGCCGGTCAGCCGCGCCGCGTGACGCGCCTTCAGCAGCGCATTGTCCCGAAACGTCACCCCGGTCTCGGGTGGCGTGTCGATGCCGAAGGCCGCCTGCGGCAGCACGGCGAGGCCCGAGGGAGCGAGCAGCTCCGCCAGTTCCCGGAGCTTGCCCGCGTTGCCGCTGGCCAGAACGACTTTCACGCCTCGATGGCCCGGCTCTGCAGCGGGAACAGCCGCTCGATGCCGCCGGCGGCGAGCGCGAGCATCGCGTCGAGCTCGTGCCGACGGAAGGCGTGGCCCTCGGCCGTGCCCTGCACTTCGATGAACGCACCGCCGTCGTTCATCACCACGTTCATGTCCACCTCGGCCTGCGAGTCCTCCGCGTAATCCAGGTCGAGCACCGGGAGTCCGCCGACGATACCGACCGAGACGGCCGCCACCTGGCCGTGCAGCGGCGTGCGGGCTATCAGCCGCCGACGCTCCAGTGCCCGGCACGCCTGCGCCAGGGCGACGAAGCCGCCGGCGATCGAGGCCGTACGGGTGCCGCCATCGGCCTGCAGGACGTCGCAGTCGACGGTGACGGTGCGCTCCCCGAGCGCCTTCAGATCGACCACGGCGCGCAGCGAGCGGCCGATCAGGCGCTGAATCTCCAGGGTGCGGCCACTCTGCTTGCCGCGAGCCGCCTCACGCGCCGAGCGCGTATGGGTCGCGCGCGGCAGCATGCCGTACTCGGCGGTGATCCAGCCCTGGCCCTTGCCGCGCAGAAACGCCGGCACGGTCTCCTCGACACTGGCGGTGCACAGCACCTGGGTATCGCCGAACTCCACCAGCACCACCCCCTCGGCATGCTTGGCGAAGCGGCGCGTGAAGGTCACGGGCCGCATCTGGTCGGCATCGCGTCCACTCGGTCGGGTCATCTGTGCGCTCGCTGCTATTTATCGCCGAGCCACCGCAATGCGGCAGCCGAGGTGTTGTCACTGCCGCTACCGGCGCGCCGCACGGCCCGCCGGGCCAGCTCGAGCACCTTCTCGCGCAGTGGCGCGGGAGGTGGAC
>JAJXWE010000181.1 GCA_021781775.1 Pseudomonadota bacterium
GGCGGCGCTCGCGGGCCGGCTCGACGGCAAGCTGGTCGACACCTCGCAAGTGATCGATCACGATGCGGCGCTCGCCATCGTGACCGAGAAGGACCCGGCCGGGCTCGAGGTCATCCGTCACTCGACCGCGCACCTGCTCGCTCAGGCGGTCAAGCAGCTGTTCCCCGAGGCCCAGGTCACCATCGGACCGGTCATCGAGGATGGCTTCTACTACGATTTTGCCTACCAGAGGCCCTTCACACCGGAGGACCTCGCGGCCATCGAGACGCGCATGGCCGAGCTCGCCAAGGCCGACCAGGCCGTCACCCGTCGGGTGCTGCCGCGCGATGAGGCGGTGGCCTTCTTCAAGGGACTCGGCGAGCACTACAAGGCCGAGATCATCGCGGCCATCCCGGCCAACGAGCCGATCAGCCTCTACGGGCAGGGCGACTGGGTTGATCTGTGTCGCGGGCCGCACGTGCCGTCGACCGGCAAGCTCAAGGCCTTCAAGCTGACCAAGGTGGCGGGGGCCTATTGGCGGGGCGACTCGCGCAACGAGATGCTGCAGCGCATCTACGGGACGGCTTGGCCGGACAAGAAGCAGCTCGAGGACTACCTGCACCGCCTCGAGGAGGCCGAGAAGCGCGATCATCGGCGTATCGGCAAGGAACTCGACCTGTTCCACCTGCAGGAGGAGGCCCCCGGGGCGGTCTTCTGGCATCCCAAGGGCTGGAGCGTCTTCCAGAACCTGATCCAATACATGCGCGAGCGCCAGCAGGCTGCGGGCTACCAGGAGGTGAATGCCCCGGAGCTGATGGATGCGGCGCTCTGGAAGCAGTCGGGACACCTGGAGAAGTTCGGCGAGAACATGTTTCTCACGCAGACGCCCGATGAGCGGCTGTATGCGATCAAGCCGATGAACTGTCCGGGGCACATCCAGATCTTCAAGCACGGGCTGAGGAGCTACCGGGATCTGCCGGTCCGCCTCTCGGAGTTCGGCAAGGTCCACCGCTACGAGCCCTCCGGGGCGTTGCATGGGCTGATGCGGGTGCGCGCCTTCACTCAGGACGATGCCCACATCTTCATCACGGAGGAGCAGATCACCGAGGAGTGCGTGGCGGTGACGCGGCTGATCCTCGACATTTACCGTGATTTCGGCTTCGAGGACGTGCGCATCAAGTTCGCCGACCGGCCGCCGAAGCGCGTCGGAGCGGACGAGGTCTGGGACCGGGCCGAGCAGGCACTGAAGGCCGCTTCGAAGGCCGCCGGGATCGATTACATCCTGAACCCGGGTGAGGGCGCCTTTTACGGCCCGAAGCTCGAGTTCGTGCTGCGCGACGCCATCGGCCGGGACTGGCAGTGCGGCACGGTGCAGGTTGATCTGAACCTCCCGGGCCGCCTCGGCGCCCATTACATAGACGATAAGAGTGCCAAGCGCACCCCGGTCATGCTGCACCGGGCGATTTTCGGCTCCCTGGAGCGCTTCTTCGCCATCCTGCTCGAGCACCACGCCGGCCGGCTACCGGCGTGGCTCGCCCCGGTGCAGGCGGTGGTGATGAGCATTACCGACCGGCAGGCCGATTACGTACGTTCCGTAACGGATTTCCTGAAAAATCAGCATCTTCGGGTCGAAGCCGACTTGCGTAACGAGAAGGTGGGCTTTAAGATTCGCGAGCACACGCTACAGCGTGTTCCGTATTTATTGGTCGCGGGCGACAAGGAAGTGGCCGCGAGTCTCTTGTCAGTGCGCACCCGAAACGGCAAGGACCTCGGCACGATGAGTGTGGAGACGTTCAGCGAACGGCTCCGCATCGAGGCCGAGAGCCGTGGGCGCCGTACTTTGGAGGATTGACGCATAGCCAGTGTAACCAAGCGCGTCCGGCGCAACGAGGAGATCAGTGCGCCGCAACTGCGCGTGATCGCGGCCGATGGGTCGCAGGCGGGAGTGATGTCCCGCGCCGAGGCGTTGCAGATGGCGACCAGTTCAGAGCTGGATCTGGTGGAGGTTTCGCCGACGGCGCAGCCACCGGTTGTGCGCATCATGGACTACGGCAAATTCTTGTTCGAACAGAACAAGAAAGCCCACTCGGCGAAGCGCAAGCAGAAGCAGATCCAGGTCAAGGAAGTGAAGTTTCGTCCCGGTACGGGAGAGGCCGATTACCAGATCAAACTGCGTAATCTCGTCCGCTTCCTCACCGAGGGTGACAAGGCCAAGGTAACCCTGAGGTTCCGCGGCCGGGAGATGGTGCACCAGGACATCGGGCGCAAGCTCCTCGATCGGGTGGTGGGCGATCTCGCCGAGTACGGCGTGGTCGAGCAGAACCCGCTCATGGAGGGTCGCCAGATGATCATGGTGTTCGGACCCAAGAAAAAGTAACGGTCAGCCGCCGACGGACGGCGGTCGATCGTTCGCCCGTAGCGGGTGCCGCAAGGTGCCTAGCGACCGGGGCTATAGTCATTGTTGAGGAGTTGACATGCCTAAGTTGAAAACCAACCGGGCTGCTGCGAAGCGCTTTCGCAAAACGGCGAAGGGCTTCAAGCGGTACGCCTCCAAGCGACGCCACAACCTCGGGCACAAGGACCCGAAGGTCAAGCGCCACGCCCGCTCGGGCGGAACGAGCCTCGTTCACGAGACCGATGTCGGTCGGCTCGTGCAGCTCCTTCCCTATCACAAATAATTCCGAGCGAGGTTCGAGATGGCAAGAGTCAAGCGTGGCGTGACGGCCGGGCGCCGTCACAAGAAAGTTCTGGGCAAGGCGAAGGGCTATTACAACGCCCGGCGCAAGGTCTACCGCACCGCCAAACAGGCGGTCATCAAGGCCGGGCAGTACGCCTACCGCGACCGTCGGCAGAAGAAGCGTGAGTTCCGCGCTCTGTGGATCGCGCGCATCAACGCCGGCGCCCGCGTGCATGGGCTGTCCTACAGTCGGCTGATCAACGGCCTGTTGAAGGCCGGCATCGAAGTCGACCGCAAGGTGCTCGCCGATCTCGCCGTGCATGATGCGGCCGCGTTCGGCGCGATCGCCGAGCAGGCCAAAGCCGCGCTGGCCGCCGCCTGATCCGGGCGCGATCCCGGCGGCATGCACGAGCTGTCCTCCCTCGTTGAGCGGGCGCTCGCCGAGGTCGCCGCGTGCGGCGCGCTCGCAGCGCTCGATGAGGCGCGGGTGCGCTGGCTCGGCAAGAAGGGCACGCTCACCGAACAGCTGAAGTCCCTCGGCTCTCTGCCGGCCGACGAGCGGCCGGCAGCGGGCCAGAGGATCAACGACGCCAAGGCGCGCGTGCAGGCGGCCATCGAGGCCCGGCGCGAGGCACTGACCCGCGAGGAGATCGAGCGGGCGCTGGCGGCCGGACGGGTCGATGTGAGTCTGCCCGGCCGGGGCGAGCGGCGCGGCGGGTTGCACCCGGTCACCAAGGCGCGGCTGCGTATCGAGGCGCTGTTCCAGCGGGCGGGCTTCGAGATCGCCACGGGTCCTGAGATCGAGGACGACTTCCACAATTTCGAGGCATTGAATTTCCCGCCCAATCACCCGGCGCGGGCGATGCACGATACTTTCTACTTTCCTGACGGAAAGCTCCTGCGCACGCACACCTCGCCAGTGCAGATCCGCGCCATGCTCGAGCGCGGCGCGCCGATCGCCGTGGTGGCGCCGGGACGGGTGTACCGCTGCGACTCGGACATGACCCACTCGCCGATGTTTCATCAGGTCGAGGGGCTGCGGGTCGGGGAGGCGGTGAGCTTCGCGAACATGAAGGCCATGCTGCACGGCTTCCTGCAGGGTTTTTTCGAGCAGGATCTGGCGATGCGGTTGCGGCCGTCGTATTTCCCCTTCACCGAGCCGTCGGCCGAAGTCGACATGTCGTGCGTGTTCTGTTCGGGCAAGGGCTGCCGCACCTGCAAGCATACCGGCTGGCTCGAAATCGCCGGCTGCGGCATGGTGCATCCGAACGTGCTGTTCGCGAGCGGCATCGATGCCGAGCGCTACAGCGGCTATGCATTCGGGATGGGGATCGACCGGCTCGCCATGCTGCGCTACGGCGTGAACGATCTGCGGCTGTTCTTCGAGAACGACCTGCGCTTCCTCGAGCAGTTCCGGACGCTCTGACACCATGAAGGTTCCGTATTCCTGGCTGACCGATTGGATCGCCGTGCCGTGGGACGCCCCGGGCCTCGGGGAGCGCTTGACCCTGGCGGGACTGGAACTCGAGTCGGTCGAGCCGGCCGCGCCGGCGTTCACCGGCGTCGTGATCGGGGAGATCCTCTCGGCCGAGAAGCACCCGCAGGCCGATAAGCTGCGCATCTGCCGCGTCGCGGCCGGCCAGGGCGAGCCGCTGCAAATCGTCTGCGGGGCCGCCAACGCGCGCGCCGGACTGAAGAGCGCCCTCGCGGTGGTGGGCGCGGTGCTGCCCGGAGAACTGAAGATCAAGGCCACGAAGCTGCGCGGCGTCGAATCCGCCGGCATGCTCTGCTCGGCGAAGGAGCTCGGTCTTGGCGAGAACTCCGATGGCATCATCGAGTTACCGTCCGATGCGCCGGTCGGCGTTGGGCTGCGGGACTATCTGCACCTCGAGGATGCGATTCTCGATTTGAACGTGACGCCCAATCGCGGCGACGCGCTGTCGATCATCGGCATTGCGCGGGAAGTCGCCGCACTCACCGGCGCGGCGCTGAACGGACCGGCCCTGCGCCCGGTGTCCGCGACGCATGCGGATACCGTTACTGTGCATCTCGATGCGCCGGCGGCGTGCCCACGATTCGCCGGGTGCGTCGTGCACGGCATCAACAACCGCGCGCCGACGCCGATTTGGATGCGCGAGCGCCTGCGCCGCGCCGGCGTGCGCTCGATCAGC
>JAJXWE010000182.1 GCA_021781775.1 Pseudomonadota bacterium
AAAATTCACACAGGATAGCATCATGACCGACACCGTCATCAGTTCCGCAACCCGCGAAGTAGTCATCGGCTTCGATCGTCCGTTCGTCATGATCGGCGAACGCATAAATCCGACCGGACGCAAGGTATTGGCCGCCGAGATGGCCGCAGGGGACTACTCGCGCGTGGAGGCCGATGCGCGCGCTCAGGTTGCCGCCGGGGCGCAGATGCTCGATGTGAACGCCGGCATCCCGCTCGCCGACGAGCCGGCGATTCTCGCCAAGGCCGTGCAGCTGGTGCAGTCGATCACCGACGTGCCGCTGTCGATCGACTCCTCGATCGTCGCCGCCCTGGAGGCCGGACTGGCGGTATACAAGGGCAAGCCGCTGGTGAATTCGGTGACCGGCGAGGAGGAGCGGCTCGAGGCGGTGCTGCCGCTGGTGAAGAAGTACGGCGCGGCGGTCGTGGCGATTTCCAACGACGAGACCGGAATCTCCGAGGATCCGGACGTGCGCTTCGAGGTCGCCAAGAAGATCGTGCATCGGGCCGCCGACTATGGCATCCCGGCGAGCGACGTCGTGGTCGACCCGCTGGTGATGCCGATCGGAGCGATCAATCAGGCAGGCGTGCAGGTGATGAATCTGCTGCGGCGGCTGCGCTCGGAGCTGAAGGTGAACACCACCTGCGGTGCCTCCAATATCAGCTTCGGACTGCCCGCCCGCGAGGGCGTCACCAGCGCGTTTCTCGTCTCGGCAATCACCGCCGGGATGACCTCGGCAATCATGAACCCCCTGCACACGGAGGTCGTGCGCGCGGTCATGGGCGCCGACGTCATGATGGGCCACGATCCGGACTGCGCGCGCTGGATCCGACGTTTCCGCGAAGTGCCACCTCCCGGCGCTCCGGGCGCGGAAGGCGCCGCACGCGGTCGCCGTGAAGGAGGACTGCGCCGTCGTGCCGGCTGAACAGCAGCATCTGGTCGTCTTCACGCCCTCGGGCAAGCGCGGTCGCTTCCCGGTCGGCACACCGCTGCTGCAGGCAGCACGCACGCTTGGCGTCGACATCGATTCGGTCTGTGGCGGACGGGCGATCTGCGGCCGCTGTCAGGTTCTGGTCATGGAGGGTGATTTCGCCAAGCAGGGCATCAGCTCCTCTGCCGAGCATCTCTCGACGCGCAGCGCGGCAGAAGACAACTTCGCCCGCCGCCGGGCGCTCGCCGCCGGTCGGCGCCTGTCCTGCCAGGCGCGCATCGAGGGCGACCTGCTGGTCGATGTCCCGCCGACCAGCCAGGTTCACCGCCAGGTGATCCGCAAGGCGGCCGACGCGCGCGCAATCAATCTCGATCCGGTCGTGCACCTCTACTACGTCGAGGTGCGCGAGCCCGACATGCACGACCCGTCTGGCGACCTGCAGCGCCTGAAGCAGGCGCTCGAGAAGGAATGGGAACTGCGCGGGCTCGGCTGCGATCTGTCGGTGCTGCAGGGGCTGCAGACCGCGCTGCGCAAGGGCGAATGGAAGGTCACGGTCGCCGTCCACGCCGGAACGCAGCTGATCGGCATCTGGCCGGGATTCCATGACCGTCTGTGCGGACTCGCGGTAGACATCGGCTCGACCACGATCGCCGCGCATCTGTGCAACCTCACCACCGGGGAAGTACTGGCCTCGAGCGGCATGATGAACCCACAGATCCGCTTCGGCGAGGATCTGATGAGCCGCGTGTCCTACTCGATGATGCACGCCGACGGTGCCGAGCAGATGACTCACGCGGTGCGCGAGGCATTGAGTGCGCTGGCTGCCGATGTCGCGCGACAGGCGGATGTCTCCGCCGAGGACATCCTCGAGGTGACGCTGGTGGGCAACCCCATCATGCACCACCTCCTGCTCGGCATTAACCCCAACGAACTCGGCGGTGCGCCGTTCGCGCTGTCGACCGACGAGTCGCTGTCGATCACGGCGGCGCAGATCGGCGTTGCCGTGCACCCGAATGCCCGCGCCTACACCCTGCCCTGCATCGCCGGTCACGTCGGCGCGGACACGGCGGGGATGATCCTCGCCGAACGGCCCGACCTCGGCGAGGCCATCAGCCTGCTGGTCGACGTCGGCACCAACGCGGAAATCGTTCTCGGCAACGCCAAGCGGCTGGTCGCTTGCTCCAGTCCGACCGGTCCGGCATTCGAAGGTGCGCAGATCAGTTGCGGCCAGCGTGCCGCCCCGGGCGCAATCGAGCGGGTGCGCGTCGATCCGACGACGCTCGAGCCGCGCTTCAAGGTGATCGGCTCGGACCTTTGGTCCGACGAGCCGGGATTCGAGGAGTCGATCAAGTCCACCGGTGTGACCGGCATCTGCGGTTCGGGGATCATCGAGATCATCGCCGAGATGTACCTGGCCGGAATCATCAATCAGGACGGTGTGGTCGACGGGCGACTCGCCGAGCGCAGCGCCCGCATTCTTCCGCAGGGACGTACCTTCGGCTACCTCGTGCACCAGGGAGCGCAGACCCTGGCTATCACGCAGAACGATGTGCGCGCGATCCAACTCGCCAAGGCCGCGCTGTATGCCGGCATCGCACTGCTCATGGAGCGCTTCGGCACCGATCACGTCGACAGCATCCGTCTCGCGGGCGCCTTCGGTGCGCACATCGACGTCAAGTACGCGATGGTGCTCGGAATGATTCCGGACTGCGATCTCTCCCGTGTCACGTCGGTCGGCAACGCCGCCGGCACCGGAGCGCGCATCGCACTGCTCGATTTCTCCGCGCGCCGCACGATCGAGTCACTCGTGCACCGGGTCGAGAAGATCGAGACCGCCATCGAGCCGCGCTTCCAGGAGCATTTTGTGCAAGCCATGGGAATCCCGCACTCGACCGCACCCTACGCCCTGTTGCGCAACGTGGTAGACTTGCCGGCGCCGAAGGCCAGCGCACCTCGTGACAAGACTCGCCTGCGTCGGCGGACGCCGTCCGAGACGGCGGAAAGCAATTGATTCTCGCAACCGCTCCACTCAATTTGTCTGGGAAACGCTAATGCAGCGGATACTGGTCGGCATCAAACGCGTCGTGGACTACAACGTGCGCATCCGGGTGAAGCCGGACGGCACCGGCGTCATCACCGATGGCGTCAAGATGAGCGTCAATCCCTTCGATGAGATCGCGCTCGAGGAAGCGCTGCGCATCAAAGAGCGCGGCGGGGCCGAGGAAGTCGTCGTCGCTACCGTTGGACCGGCGGACTGCCAACAGCAGCTGCGCACGTGCCTTGCCATGGGCGCCGACCGGGCGCTGCACGTGCAGACTGATGCGCGCATCGAATCACTGACTGCCGCCCGCCTGTTGCTCAAACTGGTCGAACGTGAGCAGCCGTTTCTGGTGCTCATGGGCAAGCAGGCAATCGACAATGACAACGGGCAAACGGGCCAGATGCTCGCGGCGCTGTGGAACCGTCCGCAGGCGACATTCGCCTCCAAGCTGCAGATCGACGGCCAGAGGGCCCAGGTGACCCGCGAAGTCGACGCCGGCCTCGAGACCATCGAGATCGACCTGCCGGGCGTGGTGACGGTGGATCTGCGTCTGAACGAGCCACGCTACGTCAAACTGCCGGACATCATGAAGGCGAAAAAGAAGCCGCTCGAGACCATCGAGCTGGCCACGCTCGGCGTCGAGGCGCAGCAGCAGCTGCAGCCGGTGCGCTTCGAGCCGCCGGCTCAGCGTCAAAAGGGCATCAAGGTCAAGGATGCCGCCGAGCTCGTCGCCGCACTGAAGCAGAAAGGGCTGCTGTAAATCATGAGCCACCGAATCCTGATCCTCGCCGAGCACAGCCAGAACCAACTCAGCGTCGGCACCGCCAAGTGCGTCGCCTGCGCCGCGGGCATACCGGATGCCGAGATCACCGTGGTCGTGTGCGCCGCCGATGCGGGCGCCGTGGCCGCTCAGGCCGCGAGCCTCAAGGACGTGAGCAAGGTGCTCACGATCGAGCATCCCGCGCACGCGCATGCCCTGGGAGCGCTGATCGCGCCGCAGATCGCGGCGCTGGCAGGCTCCTACACGCATGTGCTCGGTCCCTCGAGCACCTTCGGCAAGGACGTCATGCCGCGCATCGCCGCCATGCTCGAAACCAGTCAGATCAGTGACATCATGGCCGTCGAGAGTGCGACACGCTTCCGCCGGCCGATCTACGCCGGCAACGCGCTGCTCACCGTCGAGATCGCCGCCGGCGCCAAGATGGTCGGCACCGTGCGCACGGCCTCCTACCAGCCTGCTCCCGGTGGCGGTAGCGCCACAGTGGAGAAGGTCACTTCGAACGTGGCCTTGCCGACCCACACCCGCTTCGTGTCGGTGTCGGCCGCCAAGAACGATCGGCCGGACCTGCAGACTGCGGCCAAGGTGGTCTCCGGGGGTCGGGCCCTCGGCAGCGCCGAGGGATTCAAGATCCTCTACCAGCTGGCTGACAAGATCGGAGCTGCCGTGGGCGCTTCGCGCGCTGCGGTGGATGCCGGCTATGCGCCGAATGAGCTGCAGGTGGGTCAGACCGGCAAGATCATCGCGCCGGAGTTGTACATGGCGATCGGCATCTCCGGGGCCATCCAGCACCTGACCGGCATCAAGGACGCACGTACCATCGTGGCGATCAACAAGGACAGCGAAGCGCCAATCTTCGAGGTCGCCGACATCGGCCTGGTCGGGGATCTCTTCCAGGTGGTCCCGGAGATCGAAAAGCTGCTCGCGGTCTGATCGGACCGGCGCCCTGCAGCGAGCCTGCGGGCACGCTATTTCCGGCTCAGCGGTGCCGCAGACGCAGGCTCTGCCAGGAGCCGTCGGTCGTCCAACCGCCGTCGACCGCCAGCGCCTGACC
>JAJXWE010000183.1 GCA_021781775.1 Pseudomonadota bacterium
GAAGGTGATCGCCTGGGCGCCCGAGCGCGCCGAGGCGGCCGCGCGCCTTGCTGCCGCGCTCGAGCGCACCCAACTCGCTGGTGTGCACAGCAACGAGCGCTGGCTCGCGCGCATCCTGCGCTCGCGCGTCTTTCTCGAGGCGCGGCACAGCGTGGCGCTGCTCGCCCAGCGGGCCGAGGAGTTCGGTGCGCCCGAGCATCCGACCGATGCGCAGCTCGTGCTGGCGGCGCTCGCCGTGTTCGGTGAGGGGCGCACCGCGCATCCCTGGTCGGCGCGTGATGGATTCTCACCCAACCTCGCGGGCCGCTTCGAGCTGACCCTGCGGGCCGGCGGCGAACGCTGTCGGGTGCGTCTCGCGTGCGAGCAGGGCGCACCGCAGGCGGCCTCGCTCGAGCCACTCGGGGCCGCGGATGAGCCGGCGGGCGAGCGGCGCCGCGTGGCGCTGGCCGCAGCCTGTAGCACGGGCGAGGGCGTCGAGGCGCAGATCGAGGGAGTGCGCCAGCGCGCACGGTTCCTGCGCCAGGACGCACGCGTGCACCTGTGGCTGGGGGCGGCGCACCACGAGTTTGAAATCGAGGATCCGCGTACCCGCTCGTTCAGCGCCGAGCACGCCACCGGCGGGTTGACGACACCGCTGCCGGGCGTGGTCGTCGCGGTGAACGTCGAGATCGGGGCGGTGGTGCGCCGCGGACAGACGTTGATGGTGATCGAAGCGATGAAGATGGAGCACGGCATCAGCGCGCCGTTCGATGGTCGTGTCACGCACATTCACTTCGCGATCGGCGAGCGCGTGCCCGAGGGTCGCGAGCTGCTCACGCTGTCGCCAGCCGACGACGCGGCGAGTTAGATTCAAGTTCGGTTCAGTTTGCCGCGACGACAATCTGGGCTCTGCACAGGTTGCAGGGGAGCTCAGTCGTGAACAAGTCCTTCCTGATCGGTGCGACCACTGGCGGTGCGCTGGCGGTGGTCGTGGGTGCAGGGGCCGTGGCGAGCCACCGCTGGGCGCCGGCCGCGCCGCGCTACGCCGAGGTGGTGCAGGTGTTGCCGCTCTCGCGCACCCTGGTGAGACCGCGGCGGGTCTGCCGCGACGAGACGGTCGAGCGCACCCGGCCGGCGAGCGATTCGCATCAGATCGTCGGCAGCATCGCCGGTGCGCTCATCGGCGGTCTGCTGGGTCACCAGGTTGGCGACGGCTCCGGACGCGGTCTCGCCACGGTGGCCGGGGTGGCCGCCGGCGGGTACGCCGGCAATCGCATCGAAGCGCGCATGCAGCGCGGCGATACCTACACCACGACCGTGCGCCGTTGCACGACCGTCTACGACCGGACGGTTCGTCCCGAGGGATATCGGGTCCGCTACCGCCTCGGCGGAAAGACCGGCACCGTCCGTCTGAACTACGACCCGGGACCGCGCATCGCGGTGCGGAACGGGAAGCTGGTACTCGGCCCGGGGGCTGCCGGCTGACTCCGGCGCGCTAGGTCTTCCCCCGCGCGCGCCGGCCGGACACCTCGGGCGAGTCGCGGTCGAAGAACCGCCAGGGCCGTCGGGCCCACTCGCCCGCGTAGTCGATCCCGATGCGCGTGCTGCGGCCGATGCGCACCGGCTGCGGGGCGTGCGGGCGCTCGATCCACAGCGTCCCGCCGGTGAGGTCGAGGCCGTTTGCGCGCCGGTCGATGCCCATGGCCCGGCACAGCAGTCCCGGCCCCGAAGTCCGGTCCGCGAGGCCCGAGACCGGCGCGAGCGCACGCAGCAGTACCGCGTGCGGCACCCCTTCGTCGCCGCTGACCACGTTCAGGCAGTGCCACATGCCGTAGATGAGATAGACGTAGGCGTGGCCGGGGGGACCGAACATCACCGCGGTGCGTGCCGTGCGGCCGCGCGAGGAGTGCGCGGCGCGGTCGTCGGGCCCGAGGTAGGCCTCGGTCTCGACGATGCGGCCGATGCGGCGCACGCCCCCGACCCGGTGGACCAAGTGCAGGCCGATCAGCGCCCGCGCGAGCGTGAGGGTGTCCTGGCGGTAGAAGTCGCGCGGCAGGCGGAGGATCGAGGCCATGGTCCGGCATGTTACAATGTGTCTGCCGGGCCGCAGGTCCGTCATCCACTCGGAATCCACGATCCATGCCCATCACTGCATTGCGTTCCCGGAGCGCCTTTGCCGCGCGGCTGCTCGCCGCCCTGGCCCTCGCCGGCCTGCCGCTGGCCCGCGGGGCAGTCTTTCCGCTGCCCGCCGAGGGCTCGCTCATCGGTCACGACCAGGTCGTGCACTCGCACGCCTCGGACACGCTGCTCGGGATCGCGCGCCGCTACAGCGTCGGCTACTGGGAGATCCAGGCGGCCAACCCGCACGTGAACCTGTGGCTGCCCGGGCACGGCACCCGGGTGGTCATCCCGGGCCGCTTCATCATCCCGCCGGTGCCGCACGTGGGCATCGTGGTCAACCTTCCTGCGCACCGGCTGTTCTACTTCCCGCGCCGCGGTCGGCACGATCAACCGGTCGTGATCACCTACCCGGTGAGCCCGGGGGAGAAGGGTTGGGATACCCCAGTGGGTGAGACGCGCGTCGTGCGCAAGGTGCCGCATCCGGTGTGGATCCCGACGCCCTCGATTCTGCGTGCGCACGCCAAGGCGGGCGATCCGATACCGCGGGTGTGGCCTGCCGGGCCCGACAACCCGATGGGCGAGTGGGCGCTGCAGACGACCATGAGCGGCGGGGAGATCTACATCCACGGCACCAACAATCCGATGGCGATCGGCATGGCGGTGACCCACGGGTGCGTGCGGCTCTACCCAGAGGACATCGCTGCGCTCTTTCCGGTCGTGCCGGTCGGCACGCCGGTCACCATCGTCAATGACCCGATACTCGCCACACTGCAGGACGGCCGGCTGTATCTTTCCGTTCAACCGCCGCTGCACAGTCAGAACGTGCCGGCCAAACCTGATTTCGCGGTGATCTCGCGCATCATCGCGGCGGCCGTCGGCGGGGCGCGGGTCGCCATCGACTGGGATCGGGTGCGCCGCATGTCCACGCGGGCCAACGGCATCCCGGAGCTGATCGGCGTCGAGGCCGACACCGACACGGAGACCGCCGCGGCTCCGGCGTCCGCGCAGCCGCGCACCGGGACTTAGGCGCGGCCCCTCATGCCGGTTCGCTGTCGAGCACCATCCGCACCAGCTGGGCGAACGAGGACGCGCCCATCTTCTCCATGACGCGGGCGCGGTGGATTTCCACCGTGCGCTGGCTGACCCCGAGATCGGCCGCCACCACCTTGTTCGGCTTGCCGCGGGTGATCAGATTGAGCACCTCGCGCTCGCGCGGCGTGAGCGAGCCGAGCCGGTCGCGGATGCGGTCCTGCTCCTTCAGCTCGAGCCGGGTGTGCTGGTCCTTCTCCAGAGCCCGCTGCACGCGGTCGAGCAGGTCCTGGTCGCGGAACGGCTTCTGCAGGAAGTCGAATGCGCCGTGCTGCATGGCCTCGACGGCCATGGGGATGTCGCCATGGCCGGTGATGAAGATGACCGGTACCGTCGCCCCGCGCAGATTGAGCAGCTGCTGCAGCTCGAGCCCGCTCATGCCGGGCATGCGCACATCGAGCACGACGCACCCGGGCTGGCGCGCATCGTAGTGGGTGAGAAAGTCCTGCGCGCTGCCGTAGACCGTCGCCGGCAGACCGACCGACTTCAACAGCAGCCGCAAGGACGCTCGCACGGCCTCGTCGTCATCGATGACAAAGACGGTCGGATGCGGATCTCGAACGGTTTCCATCGGTCGTTCACCCTCGCCTGGTAAGGCCGCGCGCCGGCCCGCTTGGGGCGGATTCGGCACGAATGGACAGGGGTTGCTCACCTGGGAGAGTATGTTGTCTCCAGGCCGCCCCTTGCGCTAAGTATTTTCCGCATGGGCGTGCTCAAAGGTCAAATGCGGGGCGCGAAGCCGCGGCGGGCGGCGCGCCCGGGCAACGCTCGGAGGCCCCTGTGGACACAGATGCGGTACGAGCTCGCCTGCTGCGGCGGCGCGAGGAACTGCACAGGCGCGCAAGCGATGCGAGCGCGGATCTACGCCACGAGTCCGATCCGCTGAGTGCGGATTTCGCCGAACAGGTCACCCAACGGGAGAGCGACGAGGTGCTCGACGCGATCAGCGAATCGGCGCGCGGCGAGCTGCGCCAGATTCAGGCGGCGCTGCGCCGGCTCGATGAGGGGTGCTACACCACCTGCTCGGTGTGCGGCGAGCCGATCGAGGAGGGGCGGCTCGCGGCCGTGCCCTACACGGACCGCTGCCGGCAGTGCGCCGAGACCGAGCGGGGCGGTCCGGCGCATCGGCGATGAGTGCTGCGGCGCGCGTTCCGAGCGGGGTGATCACCATCACCACCGACTTCGGCCATCGCGGGCCGTTCGTCGGGGTGATGAAGGGGCGGATCCTCGGGCGTTATCCCGAGGCTCGCCTGATCGACCTGACGCACGAGATCCTGGTGCACTGGCCGGCGGAGGCCGGATTCTGGCTGAGCCGCGCATTTGCCTACTTTCCGGCCGGCACCGTGCACGTCGCGGTGGTCGACCCCGGGGTGGGCACCTCGCGGGACATCGTGGTGGTGAGTGCCGCCGGACACGTGTTTCTCGCCCCGGACAATGGGCTGCTCGCCCCGCTGGTGGCCCGTCATCGCGACGCCGAGGTGGTGCGGTTGCGTCCCGAGGGCCTGGCGCGGCTCGGCATCCAGCGGGTGAGCGCGACATTCCACGGTCGGGACATCTTCGCGCCCGTGGCGGCGGAACTCGCCGCCGGGCGTTGCCGGGCGGCCGAACTCGGCGAGGCGGCCACCCCGACC
>JAJXWE010000184.1 GCA_021781775.1 Pseudomonadota bacterium
CGGCGCGGGGCGCGCCGCGGCGGGATTCACTCGCTCGGAGTGGTCGTTGGGTATTGCCGGTCTGCCAGTCCGCTGGGCAAGGGGCCTCTGCACCCCGCCGGCATTGTAATCCATCCGCCCCTCCGGCGTGTCGCGCGCGAGGCCGGCTGAGACGCGCATGGCGCGCTGCGGTCCGTTGGGCGACAATGCGCCCCGACGCGGGTCGGGCGCAGGCCGGCCGCGAGCGCGCCCAGTCGGGAATCGCCACAGAGTGAGGTGAGTCGCATGAACAAGGGATCGATGCTGCGCGGGTTGCTGTGTGCCGCCGTACTGGCCACCGCGCCGGCTCTCGCCCATGGACGGAGCAACGTGACCCGGGCCACGCTCGGCAACGGGCTCAGGGTGGTCATCGTGCGCGACCCGCTCGCGCCGGTGGTCTCGGTGCAGACGAATTACCGGGTCGGTTCCGACGAGGCGCCGGCGGGCTTCCCCGGCATGGCGCACGCGACCGAGCACATGATGTTCCGCGGCAGCCCCGGGCTGACGGCCAACCAGCTGGCCGCCGTGACGGCCAACATGGGCGGCGCGTTCGATGCCGAGACGGCCAACAGCGTCACCAAGTATTTCTTCGTCGTGCCCGCGCAGGATCTCGACGTCGCCCTGCACATCGCCTCGATCCGCATGCGCGCGGTCGACATGGCGCCGAAGCAGTGGGCGCTCGAGCGCGGGGCGATCGAGCAGGAGGTCGCGCACGACCTGTCCAGTCCTAGTTTCAAGTTCTACACCGAGCTGGTGGCACACCTGTTCGCCGGCACGCCATACGCGCACACCCCGCTCGGCACCCGCCCGTCGTTCAACGCGACCACGGCCGCGATGCTCAAGCGCTTCCATGACACGTGGTACGTGCCCAACAATGCCATCCTGGTTATTGCCGGCGATGTCGACCCGGCCGCGACGCTCGCCGAGGTGCGCCGCCTGTTCGCAAGCATCCCGCGCCGCGCACTGCCGCCGCGCCCGGCCTATCATTTCCGTCCGGTGCGTGCCAAGACGCTGCGACTGCCGACTGACAATCCTTACGGCTCGGTGTATCTCGCCTACCGCATGCCCGGCATCCGCAGCAAGGACTACGCCACCGGGGAGGTGCTCGCCAACGCGCTCGCCTCCCAACGCGCGGCGCTGTTCGGCATGGGTATGGACGGCACCGCGTTGTTCGGAACCTTCTTCGTTCAGCAGCTGCCGCGGGCCAGTCTCGGCGCGGCGGTCGGCATCTTTCCGCGCGGGGCGGCGCCCGGGCCGCTGCTGAAGCGCATGCAGGCGATTCTCGCCGCGGCGGCGCGTCACGGGGTGGATCCGGCCCTGGTCGCGGCCGCCAAGCGTCTGGCCATCGCCCGACTGGAGTTTGCCAAGAATTCCGTCAACGGCCTGGCGAGCGCCTGGTCACGTGCGCTGGCGGTCGACGGACTGTCCTCGCCGCAAGCGATGAAGGCCTCGATCGAGGCGGTGACGCCGGCCGCGGTGGACGCGCTGGCGCGGCGCGTGTTTGATCCCGCCCACGCCTTCACCGCCATCCTGACACCGCAGAGTTCCGGCAAACCGGTCGCCAGCAAAGGATTCGGCGGGCCGGAGAGCTTTGCCGCCAATCCGACCAAGCCGGTGGTTCTGCCGGCCTGGGCCGCGCGGGCGTTTGCGCACCTGCCCGAGCCGCGTTCGCATCTGCATCCCTGGCAGACCACGCTGCCGAACGGGCTGAAGCTCGTGGTGCAGAGCGAGTCGGTGAGCCACACCGTGCAGGTCGTGGGTCTGGTCCGGACCAACTCCGACCTCGAGTCCCCGCACGGGCAGAAGGGGGTGAGCGACGTGCTGGACTCGATGTTCCAGTTCGGCAGCGCACACCTCAGCCGGCTGCAGTTCCAGGCGGCCCTCGATGCCATCACCGCCGAGGAGAGCGCGGGACCGGAGTTCTCGCTCGCCGTGCCGGCGAAATATTTCGCGCGTGGCATGGCGCTGCTGGCCGACAACGAGCTGCATCCGGCGCTGACGTCGCAGGCGTTCTCGATCATGCGGGAGCAGCAGGCCGGCAACTGGCACGGCGAGATTCGCTCGCCCGGGTTCCTCAACGACATCGGCCTGCAGCGCCTGCTGGTGCCGCCGGGCGATCCGTCGCTGCGCTACCCGACGCCCGCCGGCATCCGCTCCCTCACGCTGCGCCAGGTGAAAGCCTACTACGCACAGGTCTACCGTCCGGACATGACCACGATCGTCGTGGTCGGCGATGTCACGCCGGCCGAGGCGATGTGGGTCGTGGCCAAGAACTTCGGCGGCTGGCTCGCCTCGGGTCCGAAGCCCGCGGTGGATTACAGCGCCGTGCCGCTCAACCGTCCGGGCAGCCTGCAAACGCCCGACAGAAGCGCGGTACAGGACAGCGTGCAGCTCGCCGAGCTGGTGCCGGTCACGCGCGACAGTCCGGAGCGCTACGCGCTGCGGCTCGGCAATCAGGTGCTCGGCGGTGGGTTTTATGCCTCGTGGCTGTACCACGATCTGCGCGAGAAGAGCGGACTGGTGTACTACGTCGGTACCGGCTTTTCACTGCACAGGCATCGCGGCATCTACCGTGTCAGCTACGGCTGCGATCCAGACAATGTGACCGCCGCGCGCGCGCTGATCCTGAAGGACCTCAAGCGCATGCAGCTCGGCGCGCTGCCGCAGAGCGATCTGCGGCGTGCCAAGGGCATTCTGCTGCGCGGTATTCCGCTCGGGGAGTCGAGCTTCGATCAGATCGGCGGCCGGCTGCTCGATTACGCCGCGCACGGCGAGCCGCTCGATCAAGACGTGATCGCCGGTCGGCGCTATCGCGCCCTCACCGCCGCGCAGGTGCAGCAGGCGTACCGCCAAGCGATCCGTCTGAACGGCTTCGTCATGGCCGTGAAGGGTCCGGCGCCGACCCACTAGCACAACGCCCGCGGGAGCGGCCGGCGCACGCCGCCGCTCCCGCCGTCGGTGCGCTCAGGCGCCCTGCTCGGCGGCCTGCTCTACCCACACCGCGCAGCGCGGACAGGCCTGCACGGCCTGCACGGCGATGACGCCCGGGTCGCCACGCTCGAGGCCGGCGATGGCTGCCTCCTTGCCGGCGCCGGCGATCACGAACAGCGGCTCGGGGATGCGCGCGATGAATTCCGGCGTGACGCTCACGCCGGACAGGCCGTCGGGCCGGCTCACCGCGAGCGCCAGGTGACCGCGCGCGCGCGCCAAGTCCGCGCTGCGGAAGAGGGAGGCGGTGTGCCCGTCGGCGCCGAGGCCGAGCATGCCGAGGGTGACCGTGGCGCCCTGCTCGAGCAGCGCGCGCAGGCGCTGCTCGTAATCGAGGGCGGCCTGCTCGAGGGGCAGCTCGGTGCGCACGCGCAGCACCTGCGCCGCGGGCAGGGCGAGTGCATCGAGCAGCGGCCGGGAGGCGTGATAATTGCTTGCCTCGGAGTCGGCCGGCACGTAGCGGTCATCGGAAAAGAGGATGTGCAGTTTGCCGTGCAGCGCCGCGCCCGAGTGGCGCAGGCGCGCGGCGAGCTGCCGATAGGCCGGCAGCGGCGTGTGGCCGCCGGAGAGCATGATTGCGCCGCCGCCGCTTGCGGCTGCGGCCGTGATCGCCTGCTCGAGCCGCGCGGCGAGCGCCGCATCGAGCTCGGCCCGGGTCGCGAATCTGCGGATCTGCACCGTATTCATGGGCCGTCCTTCAGTCCCTGGAGATACGGCGATGGTACCGCAAGCCGCGCGGCGCTCAGTTCGGCTGTTCTTTCACCGGCACCGTGATGGTCAGCTTGCTGGTGCCGCGCAGCACCTGCACCCGCAGGCTCGAGCCGGGCTTGCGGCGGGCGATTTGCACGCGCGCCCCCTCGGCCGTGCGCACCGGCACGCCGCCGAGCTTGAGCAGGAGGTCCCCGGGTTTCAGGCCCGCCTGCTGCGCGGGGCTGCCGACGTACATATTGGCGATGACCACGCCGGCGCGCGCCAGCCCGGCCTGGTGCGCCTGGGCCGCGGAGATGTCCTCCGGCACGATGCCAATCCAGCCGCGGATGACCTTGCCGTACTTGATGATGTCGTGCAGCACGCCGCGCACCATGTCGACCGGGATGGCGAACCCGATGCCCTCCACGCCGAGGTTCTTCGCGACGATCGCGGTGTTGATGCCGATCAGTTGACCGTTGGAGTTGATGAGCGCGCCGCCGGAGTTGCCGAAATTGATCGGCGCATCCGTCTGGATGAAGTCATCGAACGCCGAGATGCCGAGCTCCTCGCGTCCCGTGGCGCTGACGATGCCGTTGGTCACCGTTTGCGAGAGGCCGAGAGGGTTGCCGATCGCGAGCACGACGTCACCGACGCGCACTTGGCTGGACTGTCCGAAGGCGATCACCGGCAGGTGCGGCAGGTTGATCTGCAGGACCGCCAGGTCGGTGTCCGGATCGACCCCGACGACGCGCGGAGTGGCGATGCGCCCGTCGGCCAGCTGCACGCGGATCGCCTGGGCGTTCGCGATGACGTGATAGTTCGTGACGATGTGGCCCTGCGCATCGACGATCACGCCGGAGCCCAGGGTGCGCTCGATGCGCTGGCGGTACAGCGGCAGGACGTTGCCGAATAGCTCGCCGAAATTGGCGAACGGGAAGGGATTGACCTGCTCGGTCACCACCCGGGCCGTGTAGATGTTCACCACCGCGGGCGCGGCACGCTCGACCGCGCCGGCATAGCTGACCACCGGCGGCTCGCGTGCCGGCGGGGTCGGCGCGGAGCGGGTCGGGGCGGGCCCGGTCGCCGCCGGGGCGGGGCCGTGCGGGCGGATCAGGCTCGG
>JAJXWE010000185.1 GCA_021781775.1 Pseudomonadota bacterium
CGCGGCTCATCGTTGCGCAGATCTACAACGCCGGCGCCCGCTCGCTCATCATCATCATGCTCTCGGGGCTGTTCACCGGCATGGTGCTCGGCCTGCAGGGTTACGATCTGCTGCGCCGCTTCGGTGCCACCGAGGCGCTCGGCACGGCCGCGGCGTTCTCGCTGCTGAAGGAACTCGGTCCGGTGCTGACGGCGCTGCTGTTCGCCGGCCGGGCCGGCACGGCGCTCACCTCCGAGATCGGCCTGATGCGCGCGACCGACCAGCTCACCGCCATGGAGGTGATGGCGGTCGATCCGATGCGCTACGTGGCCGCGCCGCGCTTCCTCGGCGGGCTGATCGCCGTGCCGCTGCTGACCGCAGTGTTCAACGTCATCGGCCTGTACGGCGCCCAGCTCATCGGTGTGCAGCTGATGGGCGTCGACCACGGCATCTTCTGGGCGCAGACGCAGAGTGCGCTTGCCCTGAAGGACGTGACCGAGGGAATCGTCAAAAGCGTGGTGTTCGGCGCCGTCGTGAGCCTGATAGCGGTCAACGAGGGCTACCACGCTGAGCCGACCGCCGCTGGGGTCGGCATGGCCACTACGCGCACCGTTGTCGCCTCCTCGGTGATGACGCTGCTGCTCGATTACGTACTGACTGCTGCATTCCTGTAAGAGGATTTTTTCCGCCATGCGCGCCAATCGCTCTCTTGAAATCGGAACGGGCCTGTTCGTGCTGCTCGGGCTCGCGGCGCTGCTGTTTCTCAGCATGCAGCTGCCGGCCAACGGCTTGAGATTCGGCTTCACCCAGCCGACCGGCTACCAGGTCACCGCGGAATTCGACAACATCGGCGGCCTGAAGGTCGGCGCGCCGGTGCGCATGGCCGGCGTGCGCATCGGGGACGTGACCCGGGTCGGCTTCGACACCAACACCGAGCGGGCGGAGGTGTGGCTGCGCATCGATCAGCACTTCAACCAGATCCCCGCCGACAGCTCCGCCAGCATCGATACCGAGGGTATCCTCGGGGCACAGTACATCAGCATCAGTCCGGGCGGCCTGCCGACCTACCTCAAGGCGGGCAGTCAGATCATCCAGACCCAGTCGGCGCTGGTGCTGGAGAACCTGATCAACAAGTTCTTCGCCAACTTCGCCAGCAAGAGCAGCGCGCAAAGCTCGGGCGGTGGCACAAAGGAGCAGAAATGATGAAGTCCTTAAGCGTGATTGCCGCTGCGGCGCTTGCGGGCATGCTGGCGCTGCCGGTGGCGCGCGCCGCCGCGCCGGGCGCCCAGAATGCTCCGGTGGCGTTCGAGCAGCCCTCGCAGATGGTCCAGGCGGTCGCCGATCAGCTCCTCAATGCGCTCGCTGGGCACCGCGCGCAGCTGCGCGGCCATCCGAAGGAGATCGCCGCGATCGTGGACAAGTACCTGATGCCGCACTTCGACACCGAGCTCGCCGCCGGCGGGGTGCTGGGACGCTTCGCGCGCCAGGCGACCCCACAGCAGAAGGCGCGCTTCATTCAGGCGTTCAAGGATTCGCTGCTCGCGAACTACGGCGTCTTCCTGCTCGACTTCCGCGCGAACATGCTCACGGTCTATCCGACGCACTTGAAGCCCGGCACCCAGGTGGCCACGGTGCGGACCGCCTTTACGCGTGCGGATGGATCGAAGGTGCCGGTGCTCTTCTACGTCTACATGACTCCGAGCGGCTGGAAGGCGTTCGACCTGAATGTAGAGGGCATCAGCTACGTCACGAGCTATCGCGCCGCCCTGGGTCCGCAGATTGAGCAGTACGGCCTCGACAACGTGATCACGCGGCTCGAGAACGGCGAGAAGCCGAGCGCGCTCAACAAGCAGTGATCGCGGACATGGCCGGCAGCTCTGCGGGGATTGAGTCTTTCGAGTTGACGTTGCGCTCGCCCGAGCGCGGCGAGGCGCGCGGGCAGCTCGTTTTCGCGACGGCGCGACGTGCGCGCTCGGCGGGTCTCGCGGCGCTGCGCGGCGCGGCCACCGCCTTGGTGATCGACTGCGGCGCGCTGGGTCAGACCGACAGCGCCGGCCTTGCCGTGCTGCTCGACTGGCTGGCCGAGGCGCGCCGCGCCGGGCGCAAGCTGCGCTTCGAGCACCTGCCCGAGGAGCTGCTTCGCCTGGCGCGCATCAGCGCCGTCGACGGCATGCTGCAGCAGGGCGTCTGATCCGCCCGCGGGGAGGCGGCTAGTTGCCGCCGCCCTGCAATTCCTTCAGCTCCTGCGCGGCGCTGTTCGCCGGCGGGGGGCCATTGACCATGAACTCCCGCTGCGCGAGATAGACGTGGCGCGCGAACGAATACGGGTCGAGGGAGTGACGGATCAGATGCAGCGTCGGCTGCAGGCGCGTGTCGGTGTCGACGATGCCGACCGTGCGCGTGCCGTAATCGGCCCAGGTGTTCTGCACGTAATGCAGCGGATCGGTGTACTCGGCCGGCACCAGTCCGATCGCATCGCGTACGTCCGAGGGCCCGAGAAACGGCAGTACCAGATACGGCCCCGTGCCGATGCCCCACTTGCCGAAGGTTTGGCCGAAATCGCGCCGCTCGCGCGGCATGCCGAGGTGCACTGCCGGGTCGAACAGTCCACCGAATCCGAGGGTTGTGTTGACCAGCAGTCGGCCGGTGTCGCGGGCGAAGTCCACCATCTTGCCCTGCAACAGATCGTTCACGATCACGGTCGGATACGTGAGATTGTTGAAGAAGTTGCTGATGCCGGTGCGGATCGGGTGCGGGACGACGCGCACGTAGGTCCGCGCCACAGGCGTGCCGATGTGGTCGTAGAAGCCCATGTCGAAGCGGAAGGTGACGCGGTTCATCCGCTGCCAGGGATCGCGCGGATCACGCGCCGCCCGCGGTACGGCCGCGCAGCCGAAGAGCGTCAGCGAAAGAAGGGTGAGCGCGGTGAGTGCGATTCGCTTGCCGTTGTGTGCCATGACGTTTCCGTGCGCAGTCCGCGTGCGCATTGTATCGTTCCAGGGATGATCCGTTCACGGCGCGCCGTGGCGCCGTCGTCCGGCGTGGCATGCCTGCCGGTCAGCTGTTGTGGCGCGCGCGCATGCGCACCAGATAATCCTTGACCTCCTTTAGTCTCGCACTGATGCGCTGTCGCTGCACGTAGTTCAGGTGCGGCATGGTGAGGGCAAGCTGGTACTGCTTGACCGCGAGTGGCAGATTGCCCTGCGAGAGCTGGTACTCGCCCATGTAGTAGTACGCATCGCCGAGATCGCCCGCGGCGCTGGCCGCCCGCGCAGTGAGTTCGATCTGCCCCGGCGTCGGATTGACCAGGTTGAACAGATTGAGCAGGATGCGGTGTGCCTCGGCGTTCTTGCCGTCCTGCATCAGCGTCTGCGCATAGCGCACGACGACCGGCACGTTGAGCGGAAAGAGGCGTTTGGCGCGGGCGAAGGTGGCGAGCGCCTCGGGCATCTCTCCGGCCCGCGCCTGCGCCTGGCCGAGTGCGACGTACAGCAGGTGCAGGTCGGGATGTGCGGCGAGCAAGGCCGCAAAGCGCTTGACCGCCTTCTGCGGCTGGCCCTCGTCCATGAGTGCCAGGGCATAGCCGTACCGTGTCCCGATGCCGTGATCACCGTGCGCCAGACGCTCGCCGTAGTAGCGAACGAGATTCTCGGAGGATGGCGCGGTGATGACCCGCAGCCGGGCCCGGATGATGTAGTAGTCCGGCGAACTCGTGTCGGGTTCCGGGGGGAACTGCGCCGCGCGCGCTCGGGCCTGGGCGACGCGATCGACGGTGATCGGGTGATCGATCAGCACTGCCGGGACCCAGCTGTCTTGGATGCCCTCGAGCCGCATCATCTTCTGGAAGATGTCCGCCATGGCCTCTGGGTCGAAGCCCGCGGCCGCGAGGTACTCGATCCCGACGCGGTCGGCCTCTTCCTCGACGCCGCGGCTGTAGTCGATCTGCTCCTGGGCCGCCAGTCCCTGGGAGGCGACGATGCCGCCCTCGATCGCCTGGCCGCTGCCGCTGACCGCTCCGAGCAGGATCGTGGCGAGCATGGCGGCGAGCGATTCGATGTTGGTCTTGTGGGAGTTGACCAGCTCGCGGGCAATGTGGTTCTGGGTCTCGTGCGCAGTCTCGTGCGCCATCACGGCTGCGAGTTCCGACTCGGTGCGGGTGAAGATGAACAGGCCGGAGTTGATGAACACGAAATTGCCGGGTGCGGCAAAGGAGTTCACGACCGGCGTGTTGACGCACAGATAGTGGAAGTGCGCTGCGCCCTTGGCGCTCTGCGAGGCGAGCCGCTTGCCGACCGTGTTGAGGTATTCCTCGACCTCCGGGTCGCCGACGAGCTGATGCTGGTTGCGCATCTGCAGCATCATCATGTAGCCGATCTGGAACTGCTCGGACTCGGGCAACTCCACCGAGGCGGTGCTGCCAAGGGCCGGCAGCTGAGAGTCGATCGCGGAGGGCAGGTCGGTGGTGAGCGGGATGGGCGGCAACGGAGGCGGAACCGCTGCCGTGGCCACAGCAGCGTTCAGGAAGGCAGCCAGCACAATCCATACGGTCGAGCGCATTAAAGTTCGACCACGGCGGACGGCCATCGGTTTCCCTTTACGAACAGAAGCTTGCAATTCTTCAGCCGTGGGACGGCGCCCCGGTCCCATCGGCAGCTTACAGCATGTCCGAGGCAAAGTCCGCCAGGCGGGAGCGCTCGCCCCGCACCAACGTGACGTGTCCGGAATGGGGCCAGCCGCGGAAGCGGTTCACCACGTAGGTGAGCCCCGAGGTGGTCTCCGTGAGGTACGGGGTGTCGATCTGGGCCACGTTACCGAGACAGGCGAGCT
>JAJXWE010000186.1 GCA_021781775.1 Pseudomonadota bacterium
GCGACTGCGCGGGCATCGGGAAGCCGAGCCGGTTCCCGCGCTGATTGGGGCCACCTTGCGCAACGGCGAGCTGTTGCGGCTCGACTTCGGCATCTTCGCCCTGCACGCGATGCTGACGGCGAGCTTCCTGGTCGTGCCGGGAGTGCTCCGTGCCGCTCTGGGAATCTCGAGCCGCGGCGCATGGCAGGCGTATCTGCCCATTCTGCTGGTCTCGGTAGTGGTGATGATCCCGGTCATCATTCTCGGGGAGCGCCGCCGGCGCATGAAGGGTGTGCTCATCGGAGCGGTCGCGGCGCTCGCGGTGAGCCAGTTCCTGCTGGCGTTCGCCGGACATCACACGCTGCCAGTGCTGTTCGCGCTCACCGCGTTCTTTACTGGCTTCAACATCATGGAGGCGAGTTTGCCCTCGCTGGTCACCAAGACCGCCCCGCCCGGGGCCACGGGCACGGCCACGGGCGTGTACTCGAGCTCGCAGTTCCTCGGCATCTTTGCCGGCGGCGTCGCCGGCGGCTGGCTGCATGAGCACGGCGGCAGCGGTGCGGTATTTGAGTTCGCCGGTGCACTGGCATTGCTGTGGCTCGTGCTCGCCGCCACCATGCGTGCCCCCAGTTACTGGGCATCGCGCGTGCTGCGCCTCGGCGAGCACGTCAATCCCGCCCGTCTCGCCTCGGACCTGCGTGCGCTGCCGGGTGTGGTCGACGCCGTGGTGGTGGCCGGGGAGGGCGTCGCCTACCTCAAGGTCGACACCAAGCTCTACGATCCGCGCCAGGCTGCGGAACTTGCCGGGGCGCCGCTCGAGCCGGCCGGGGGCTGAGCCCCTCCCGCGGGCACCCGTGCTACGCTGTCTCAGGCGCGCGAACGGGCGCTGCGCACGGGGGCGGGACCATGGTGAAGCGGCTGCGGATGATCGGATGGGCGGCGGCACTGTTGGCGGTCGCGGGTCTGGCACAGGCGCGCCAATGCGACGGGGTGAGTTTCCCCGAGCAGGTAACGGTGCATGGCCAGCCGCTGGTGCTCAACGGGCTCGGGATCCGCAAGGCCACGTTCCTGCGGATCAAGGTCTACGTCGGGGCACTTTATCTGGCGCACCCCTCGGCGGATGCGGCCGGCATTCTCGCGGCCGATCAGCCGAGCGAGATCGTCCTGCACTTTCTCTGGCACGTGACCACCGGGCAGCTGCGCGAGGCGTGGCGTGACGGGTTCAGGCAAAGCGCTCCCGCAGCGCTGACCGCGCTGCGCGCGCGCATTGCGACGCTGAACGGCTGGATGCACGGCATCGGTTCAGGCCAGAGCATGGCGTTCGTGCATCTGCCTGGCCAGGGCATCGAATACCTGTTGAACGGGGTACCGCAGGGCTCGATACCGGGCGAGGACTTCGCGCGGGCGTTTTTCGGCATCTGGCTCGGGGCGCGTCCGCCGGGCCACGCGCTCAAGGCCGGGCTGCTCGGCGCGGCGTGCCGCTGAGAGCGGGTCAGCCGCGGTACTCGCAGCCGCTGGTGCAGGTCTCGCGGATGGTGATGCGCGCGAGCTGTGGCAGAGTGGGCTTCAGGCGCTGCCAGACCCACATCGCCAGCTGCTCGCTGGTCGGGTTCTCGAGGCCCGGCACGTCATTGAGGTAGCGGTGATCGAGCGCCTCATGCAGCGGCGCAAAGGCGCTCTTCAGGTCGGCGAAATCGCAGACCCAGCCGTGCAGCGGATCGACGGGTCCCTCGACGTGCACGCCGATGCGGAAGGAGTGGCCGTGCAGCCGCGCGCATTTGTGTCCGGGAGGCACGTTGGGCAGGCGGTGGGCCGCCTCGATCCGAAATTCCTTGAAAATTTCCATGGGGCGCGACTGTACCGAACTGGCCGTTCCGCGTCATGCGGCAAGACCTGCGGGCGCCGAGGCGAGGAGGGCGAGCAACCCGGGGCCCGGGGAGGGTAGCATTGGCGCCATGAACGCGCGATTCCGACCGCTGCTGCTGATCGTCACGGTGTTCTGGATGTACGTGGCGCTCTCCGACGTGCTCTACGCCGACCAGATGCGTTTCATCTTCACCACGATGCACGTGGGGCATCTGTTTGCCCCGTGGAGCGCGCGGCTGCTGCAGCATCTGTTTCTGTATCCGGTCCTGCTCGGCTGCGTGTGGATTTCGTTGCGCCTGGGCTGGCAGCCGTTGTGGCGCCGCCTGCCCCTGCAAGTGCTGCTCGCGGTGGCGTTCGCTGCCCTGGCCGAGCCCACGCTGTGGCTGGGCGATGCGGTGCTGGAGGGGGCGAATTTCGTGCTGCGTCAGCTGGTCGATGCGCCCGGCAGCCCGCACGGACCCATGGCGCCGCTGACCCAGATCTGGATCGCGAGCGCCACGGGCTTCCTGCTCACCTACGGCTTCGGACTGGCGCTCGCGACGGGGTTCGACGTCTACCGTCGACTGCGCGATTCGCAGATCCGCTCCGCGGCGCTCGAGCGGGCGCTGACTGCGTCGCATCTGGCTGCACTGCGCATGCAGCTCTCGCCGCACTCGCTGTTCAACCTGCTGAATACCATCCACGGCCAGATCGATGGCGATCCGGCCGATGCGCGCAGCATGATCGTGCAGCTCGCCGACCTGCTGCGCCGGCTGCTGTGTGCCGGGGAGCGCGAGTTCTCGCGCCTCGCCGATGAGCTGCAGTTCGCCAGACTGTATCTGACGCTGCAGCAGCGGCGCTTCGCCGACCGGCTCACGGTGCACGTTCCGGATCCACACCTGGCTCCCGAGGCGTGGGTGCCGAGCCTTATTCTGCAGCCGCTGATCGAGAATGCGGTGGTGCACGGTCTGGCCGGCCACTCCGATGCGGTGCAGGTTCGCCTCGAGACCCTCACGGACGACAAGACCCTGATACTGCGAGTGAGCAACACGATGGCCGGCACCGAGCCGCCCGGCCGTGCGGGGATCGGCCTGAAGAACGTGCGCGAGCGCCTGGCGATTCAGTTTGGTGATCGCGCGACGTTCGAGGCGGCCGCGCGTTTCACGGGGCTATGGGTCACCGAGATCCGTCTGCCGCTGCTGGCACAGCTCAGCGATTCGTCAGTGGCCACGCCCGCGGCGGCCTGAGGGCCTGCTCATGAGCGACTCGTCCCGCAAGACGCGGCGCGCCGCGACTGTCTCGCTCGCGGTGCTGGCGGGCGTGAACCTGCTCAACTACCTCGACCGCTATGTGGTGTCGGCGGTGCTGCCGGCGCTGAAGCGCGGCCCGCTCAGACTCAGCGACCTGCAGCTCGGAACGCTGATGAGCGGCTTTCTCATCGTCTACATGCTCGCCGCGCCGCTGTTCGGCAGGCTCGGGGACCGTGGCTCGCGCACCCGACCGATCGCGATCGGTGTGTTCCTTTGGAGCCTGGCGACGGGGCTGTCGGGTCTGGCGCGCAACTACCTCCAGCTGCTCGGGGCGCGAGCGGCGGTCGGTATCGGCGAGGCAGCCTACGGCACCATCGCGCCGGCGCTCCTGGCGGACCATTTCCCGCTGCGCTCGCGCGGCCGCGCCTTTGCACTGTTCAACATGGCGATTCCGGTGGGCGCAGCGCTGGGGTACATCGTCGGCGGCCTGGTCGAGGCGCACTATGGCTGGCGTGCGGCGTTCTTCGTAGCCGGCCTGCCCGGACTGGCGCTCGCGGCGTGGGTGTGGCGCCTGCCCGACCCGCCGCGGGGGGCGCAGGAGACCGACTCGCTTGCCCGTGCGCGACCGGCCGCGCCGGCCGGTTCGTGGCAGGTTTACGCGAAGCTGCTGCGTCAGCCGGCATACGTTCTGACGGTGCTCGGTTACGCGGCCTACACGTTCGCCCTCGGCGGCATGGCGTTCTGGATGCCCACCTTCCTCGAGCAGTCCCGCGGGGTGCCTCTCGTCGCCGCGACGGCGGGGTTCGGCGAGATCGTCGTGGTGACGGGCTTTCTCGGCACCTTCGCCGGCGGGTGGCTCGGCGATTACTGCCTGAAATTCTCGCCGCAGGCGTATCTGTGGCTTTCGGGCTGGATCACGCTGCTGGCCGTTCCGGCGACCTATCTGGCGCTCGCCTCGGGAATTCCGTGGGTCTTCTACGGGGCGCTCACGGTTGCCGAACTGCTGCTGTTCATGTCGAGCGGACCGATCAACGCGGTCATCGTCAACCTCGTCACTCCCGTCGAGCGCGCCTGCGCAGTGGCACTCAGCGTGTTCGCCATCCACGCGCTCGGCGATGTGATCTCCCCCTCGATCATCGGCGGGATCGCCGATGCGAGCTCGCTCGCCACGGCGGTGTTGATCGTGCCGGTGGCGGTGGCGCTGTGCGCGCTGCTATGGCTGTTCGCGGCCCGCGCCGACCGTCTCGCTCAGCGCGAGACGAACGCTCTCTCGATGACGTAATCGCCGCTCTCGCCGATGTGCGGGGACATCTGGAAGCCGCGGGCATCGAGCAACGCGCAGGTGTCGGTGAGCATCGCGGGGCTGCCGCACACCATGGCGCGGTCTTCGGCCGGATCGAGGGGGGGCAGGCCGAGGTCGTAGGAGAGTCTGCCCGACTCGAGCAGTGTCGTGAGACGGCCGCGATTGGCGTGCGGCTCGCGGGTCACGGCCGGGTAATACAGCAGCTTCTCGCTCACCCACTCGCCGAGCAGCTCGTGGGACTTGAGCTCCTCGATCCGGTGCTTGAGCACGGCCGTCTCGCGCGCCCAGCGCACGCCGTGCACAAAGATGACGCGCTCGAAGCGCTCGTAGGTTTCCGGGTCTTTGATCACACTCATGAACGGCGCCGCGCCGGTGCCGGTCGACAGCAGATACAGGCGCTTGCCGGGCTTCAGGTCGTGCAGCACGAGT
>JAJXWE010000187.1 GCA_021781775.1 Pseudomonadota bacterium
TGAAACGCGGCGAGTGAGAGCAGCAGTGCGGTGTCCGGCAGTTGCGTCCGGCCGCCGACCTCGTAACTCCAGAGCGTGTCGGACTTCAGGTGCGTGATGTCCCCGACCGGCAGGCTCGGCAGGGCGCAAAACGGCAGATAGGTCTGGGCCGCTCCGGCGCGAAAACCCTTCGCCGCGGACACGTAGAGCAGGGTGTCGCGGTGCAGCTGATAGGAGAGAGCGGCCTTGGGATCGAGGCCCGCCTGGCGGCTCGACTGCGGGTCGCTCGGGGTCAACCCGAAGTTGTTGAAGCCGTTGGCCGCGAAGTCCGAGCTCTGGTGCAACCAATACTGACGCGCTCCGAGCGTCGCGGTGAGACGCCGGCCGATTGGCAGGTAGATCTGTCCGAACAATGCCGCATCGCGCTGCTGGGCCGGGTTGTAATCGGTCCAGAGCAGCTCGTTGGGCCACGGCCCGACCACCCTATTGTGGAGCGTCGCGGCCACCAGGCCGCGCGCGTAGGTGTTGGGAATGGACAGTGCCGAGTGTGTCCGCGCGAAGAATGCCCCCACGGTGCCGCGCACGCCCCAGCGAGCCCGGAACGAGAGCCGCAGCTCCTCGGTGAACTGATTTTCCCGGTGCTCCTGGTCCCAGAGAAACGGCTGTGCGGGCAGGGACGCCACGCCGTAGTAGCCGGCGAGAATCTGCTCGGTGCCGTAAGTCGAGTCCTCGATGTCGCGGTTGTGGCGATAAAAGTAGCTGGTGGCCGACACTAGGTGCAGCCGGCCATGCCGGTAGTGGATCTCGAGCGAGGGGAGCACCCAGGCATCGGTGGCTCCGGGCTGCACATTGAAGGCACGGTCGAGCGTGTAGCGCGGCGCGAAAGCCGGCAGCGGGGCGAAGGCGGCCGGGTACCCCTTGTCATGGGTGTCCTGCGCCATGACGCGCAGACGTATCCCGAGCGAGCGGGCGATGTGCAGGCGCGTCGTGATGGAGCCGCCGTAGGTGCTCTGCGCGCCCTGATCGCCCACGCTCGTGCGTGTCGCGGGGAGGAAGGGATTCGATGTTGCCGGACTTGTGGGCGGCGGGTAGGTGCGGGTCAGATAGCCGGCCTCGTGGTTTCCGTAGAGCACGATGCGCGTAGCAAGGCGTCCCGGAACGAGCGCGAGGTTCGAAATGAAACCCGCGCCGCCGTCCGCGCTGCCGCCGCCGGAGCTGAGTCCGGCCTCGGCCGAGTAGCCGAGCGTGTCGCGGGTCAGATCGGGCTCACGGGTGATGATGCGCACCGTGCCCCCGAGGGAACTTTCCCCGAACAGCGTGCCCTGGGGCCCCTTCAGTACCTCGATCCGCTCGACGTCGACGATGCGTGGATCGATCGATTCGGGTAACGGGGTGTTGTCGATGTAGAACCCGGTTGCGCCGGAGGTGCCGAACAGGTTCTGACCGGTGATGCCGCGGATCGCCACGGTGCGGGCATTGGAGATGCCCGTCGAGCCGGCACCGTAGACGAAGGAGAGGTTGGGCGTCAGCGTCGCATAGTCGGAGAAGGAGTGGATGTCCAGAGCGGTCAGCGTCCGTCGCGTGAAGACCGTCAGGCTCTCGGGGACCTGGGTCAGCGGCTGGCGCAATTGCTGTGCGGTGACGATCACGGTGCGCAGCGGCGAGTCGTTGCCGGCGGAGCGTGCGGTCTCGGCCGCAGTCGGATGACTGAGGAGCGGCGCGAGCAGGGCGAGCGCGACGACGCCCCGGCGCCGGCCGAATCCGCCCAACCTGGCGCGGTAGCGGCGGGCACTCGCGATGCGAGGCGCGCCGGACGTGCTTGGGGCTGGCGCGGCCGGACGCATCACGCCGCTCGTCGCGGCCGCACTGCGGCCACTCGCGGTGGTCTCGCGCCGCTGGTCATGATCGCCGGCTCCGGGCGCGCATTCAGCGGCGTGCCGGTGGCGGGGCGATGGTGGGAGGCACGCTTGCTGTCGCGACGAGGCGGGGAAGCTCGGCCACCGCGGGCATGCCCGGCACCACGTACATCTTTCCGGTGCTTGCGGTGAACACGATGCCGGGTGTGCCCTGGATGCCGAACGCCTGCATGAGCTCCGCATTGCGCGCGAGCGTGCGAAGGTCGCGCACACTGGGGTGGGCCACGGGTGCGATGCCACCGCGCGGATCGGGTCCCTGTCCCCAGCGCTGCTCATTCAACCGCAGTGCGGCCGAGGGATTCGCGGCGTCGAGAATCGCGGCGGCCTTGCCGGGACTGCTCGCCGCGATGAGGCCAACCAGGATGGCGCGCACCTGCAGGCCCGAGGCGTAGTAGGGCTGCAGCGCCTGCCACAGCGTGTGACAGTACGGACAATTGGCGTCCATGAACACATAGAGGACCTGGCGCGGGTGCGTGCTCCCCTCGGGTACCCACCGGGCCTGCTGCAGGGCGAACTGCACGCCGGCAGCGGCACTCTGGGTTGCCGCCGCGCGCGGCACGGGAGCACTGAGCACTACGGCGATGGCGGCCACGACCCATCTCAATCTGTAACGCATCCGGGATGTCCTCGAGCGAGATTGGCGCACGACCGCACCCGCGGTCGCGATATTGCAGCGACGATAGCGCACCGGCCACTGACGGCGCGGGACGTTTCGGGTCCGGGACCGCCCGATCCGCCTGACCGGCGTGCGTGGCGCCGTTGCGTCTTGCAATTTTATGATCACAATCGTAGCTTGGCGGCGCGTTGGCCGGACGGTGCAGATCCCCTCCGGCTCGCATTACCTGCTGGAAAAGCATCGGATCACTCCCCCCATCTGCGAGGAGGGGGCGCTGTGCAGCGATGCGAGCCACAACCCCTGGGCCTGGAGTGCATGAACACATGCTGGTTACCCGTCGTTCGCCCCGTTGCGTTTCCCCCGCGGCCGTGCGCCGCCCGTCGACGCTCCCGAGGTGAGCCGCATGGATACGCTGCACGCGCTGCTGTTCGCCATCCTGCAGGGGGCCACGGAACTGTTCCCGGTCAGCTCGCTCGGGCATGCGGTGATCGTACCGGCATTGCTGCGCTGGCCGATCGATCTGGGCGCGCCCGGCTTTCTGCCGTTTCTGGTCATGCTGCACGTTGGCACGGCGACGGCGTTACTGTTGTATTTCCGCGCCGACTGGCTCGCGATGTTCTTCGGCGTACTCGGTCGGCGCGAGGCGGCTGAGAACGCCGCGCAGCGCGGTTTGCTGGCGCGGCTGATCGTCGCGACGCTCCCGGCGGTGCTCATCGGCTTCACCTTGAAGAAGCCGCTCGAGCATCTGTTCGCCAACCCGCTGGCCGCCGCACTGTTCCTCATGGCCAATGCGGGGCTGCTGTGGCTCGGGGAGTTGTTGCGCCGCGCCGGCACGAAGCGCAGCGCAGAGCTGACATACCTCGATGCGCTGATCATCGGCTGCTACCAGTGCCTGGCGTTTCTGCCGGGGATTTCGCGCTCCGGTGCGACCATCGTCGGCGGCCTTGCGCGCGGCATCAGTCACGAGGCGGCGGCACGATTCACGTTCCTGATGGGCACGCCGGTGATTTTCGCCGCGGCGGTACTCGAGGTTCCCAAGCTCGTGCACGGTCATCTGCTGCACGCACTTTTCGGTCCGGCGCTGCTCGCCGCGGTCGCCGCCGGGGTGGTGGCCTATGCCAGCACGGCGTTCCTGATGCGCTACTTCCGCAATCATGATGTCTGGGCGCTCTCGCCGTTCGCGTGGTACTGCCTCCTCGCCGGTGCGCTCTCGGCGGCCGCCTTCGCGTTCGGCGCGTAAGCGCCCGCGCCTGAGCTGAGCTGCGCACCGGGCGAAGCGGTTGCATTCCTCCGACAGTCGTCGTAACCTTAATTACGACATCAGTCGTAATTCCAGTGCGGTGTACTCCTGAACGGCCCTGCGGCATCGGCATCGTCCGCAAACGCAGCCGCTCAGGGCCGCTCGGAGTAAGGGATCATGCCAGTGCGCTTTTCGGCCTCAACCTCCGCAAGCCCGGTCATCGGGCCGCAGCTGCATCGGTGCGCGCTGCTTGCCCGGCAGGGCAGCGCCCGACGGAGCAATCTGGCGCGCCTGGCACTTTGGTGCGCCGTTTTCTGCGCTGCGACGTCGTCCGCCACAGCCGACGCCATCGCCGGCAGCGCGCCCGATTCTGGGGTGATTTCAATGAGCGGCACCGTGGTTGCGCAACTGCGGCCAGTCGCGCAGCACTATCGCGCCTACGGTCAGGTGCAGCCTGTGGCCGTCACGCACGTGAATGCCGTGGAGGCCGGCACGGTCAGCCACCTGGTGTTGCCGGGCATACGGGTGAGGGCGGGGCAGGTGCTCGCGATCCTCGCTGGCCCACAAGCCGAGGCGCTCCTGGCGCAGTTCCGCGGCGCGCTGCGCGCGGCCGTCTTGCGGCTGGCCGCTGATCACCGCGAGTTCGCCGCGCACTTGGTGACCCGGCAACAGGTCGCCGCGGACCAGGCCGCTTATGACCATGCGCGCGGACAGCTGCAGGTGGCCGTGCAGACCCTGACGCTGCGTGCGCCGGCCGATGGCGAGGTGTTGGCGGTTGATGCAGCGGACGGCGAGCAGGTGGCTGCCGGGCAACCCATTCTCGCGCTGCAGACGGGCCGGCCGAAGCTCAAAGCCATCTACTATGGATCGGATGCGTTCGCCATTCGCGCCGGCATGTGCGGAGAGTTCCTCCCGGCCTCCGGACAGCCGGTGCCGGTGCGCGTACTGACGGTCTCCCGGGCACTGGCCGCCGATGGCGGCGAGCAGGTGTGGCTGGCGCCCCGGTCGGCGGCGGCTCACACGGCCGCGGAATTGACG